>PNLC01000076.1 GCA_013822885.1 Bradyrhizobium sp. | reverse complement strand
ACTTCGAGTTCCACGGTTTCGATGTCAGGGTAGGCCAGCCGCTGCTGCTCGGCCGAATAGAGCCCGGCATACACTGCGGAGTTGGTGCCTTCGCCGCTGCGCAGCCGCGCCAGCGCCTCGAAGCGCGGCGGATCGATCGGATCGGTGGTGACGTCGTAGATCTTGGGCAGCTTGCGGTATTGCAGGCCGAGATAGGCCGGGTAGGCGAGGACGATGGCGTTGATGAGGAACGCCAGCAGGATGCGGCCCATGCCGCGCGACCCGTTCTGCCAGATCGCCGCGAACGCGGCGAGGCCGAACAGAATGGAAAGAACCGCAAGCGCCAGCGCGCCAAAGAACGTCGCCAGTGCCGGCTTCATCTCCAGAAAGCCGAAGCGGACGATCAGGATCGAGACGATTACCGCGACCACCGAGAAGATCGCGAGGTTACGTGACCAGGTCGCCAGGCCGGACACGGGCTCCGACTGGTAGCGAGCGGAAAACCTGCGGGCCATCGATGAAATCTGCCGGGTTGGAGCCAGTCTGGCCGACGATCGGGATCGGGTTGCAAACCCTGAGCTTGAGACCACGGCTGCCCGCGAATTTCAAGTTTTGCGGGCCGTCCGGGTCGAACAATGGACAAGGCTATGGCAACCTTACCAATTAACCATCCTCGTCAATTGATGGTTAGTTGTTGATTGACTCGGTCCAACTTTGGTCTACCTGTCGCCCTCAGGCTGTCGCATTCGCCTACGGGACTGTCTGGTAAGGACAAGGCGAGCGTCGATCGAAAAAAGGGAAGCTGCGGGCGTCCGTAGATGCTGTAAGCTGCTCACCAGCCGGCCCCGGAGGGGCTGGCGGAGCGGCGTCGCCCTTGGTTCGAGGGTCGCGCAGTATAGTCGGCGTAGGTCCGCGGGGGCTGGTGGAAGGCCCGTCAGGGCGAGTGTTGGTATGAGTGATCCAAAGCACGGCGGAATTCTCGGCCCGAACGATCCAGCCTATTACGCACCGCGTGAGTTGAGGGAGCGCGCCGCGAGCGGGGAGCCGGACGCACTGCTCAAGCAGGCCGCCGAGTGGCGCCCGCGGCTGACGTCGGAAGACCCGCCGCCGCAGGCGCCGGGCAGGACCCCCCAGCGGCGTCAGAGTTCCGAGATGTTCACCAAGGCCGTCGCGCAGGCCTTGCAGGAATCCATGGAGCCCACACTGGTCGAGGCGCCATCCGTGCTTCGTGACGGTGGCCGGGGCGCTCTGTTCAGCGTTGCGCTCAGGTTCTCGCTTGCGGTAGTCGTTGCGGCCGGCATTGCGGCCGTGTTCGTGATGGCCATCCCGGCATCGCAGCGCCCCACAAGCGACGCATCGTCGCTTTCGGCGATCTGGCAGCAGGTCAAGGCGTCGGTGCTTCCCGCGCCGCAACCGCCGCCACTCCGGCGCACCGCAACCATGTCCGCACAGGATGGCAACGCACTCATCAACGATGCGCTGCCGCTCGGGATTCATGTCGGCGCGCCGCCTCCTGCTGCCTTCGTTGCCGTCAATGGGCTGCCGCCCGGCGCGCGGCTGACGTCCGGCAGGCGGGTTGCCAACGAGTGGCGGGTGCCCGCAACGGAAATTTCCGGGGTCTCGGTCATTCCGTCCGATGGCTTCGTCGGCCAGGTGCAGGTGACGGCGGAATTGCGCGACGGCGACGGCGCAGCACTCGTCGCCAGTTCGACGCGCTTGTCCTGGGCAGCCCCGCGCGTCCCCGTTCTGCCGGCCGCCCCGCCGCGGGCTGCCGTGCCGCCGGTCATCCAGCCGCCGGCTGCAGCGCCGCCGGCTCCGCGTGTCGCTGCCGTGCCGCCGGCCGTTATTTCTGTGGCCCCTCCGCCGGCCGCAGTCGCGCCGCCGCCGGTCGCGCCTCCGGCTGCTTCCCCGCCGCCGCAGGCCGACGTCGTGCGTACCTTGGACCCGCGGGAGATCCAGGCTTTCGTCAGGCGCGGGCAGGATTTACTCTCCAGTGGCGACGTCCTGTCGGCAAGGCTGCTGTTGCAGCGTGGCGCCGAAGCGCGGGACGGCCGCGCCGCACTGCTGCTCGGCACCACCTACGATCCGGCTTCGCTCAAGCAGCTCGGCGCCAGCGGACTCGCCGATATCGCGCAGGCCCGAAGCTGGTACCAGAAGGCGAGAGAATGGGGCGAGCCGGGAGCTCAACGTCAGCTTGAAGCGCTCGCAGTTTCCCGCTGATTTCAGCCCAAGTTTTCAATGCCTAACTCTCTTGCAGGTGTTTTTCCGGCCCTGAGCATCGGAGGCGTGTTCCTCCGGGCTAACGAGAACCGTAAGCGCAGCGAAACCCGATATAGACAGCGTAGAACCCGGCCGGTTTCCACTGCACGGCTGAAGATTGCGTTTTGTCCGAACCGTACCACCACGATCCGCCCGCCGTCAGGGCCTCGTCGCCGCGGCGATCCGCAAGCCACTCCCAGACGTTGCCGCCCATATCATACAGTCCGTTGATGCCCCGCCGGGTGGTGCCGACCGCCGCATGCCGCGGCCAGCGATCTATGCCCGAGGTGTTCATGCCGTCAGGACTGTCGCCGACAGGATAGGGATATGTGCGTCCTGTTGCGAAATCATCGGTAGGATCGGCGCGTGTTTCGGTGTAGGCGGCTCTCGCCCATTCTTCCACGGTGGGCAAGCGCCCGCCGATCGCGGAGCAGTAGTCGCGAGCTTCGCTCCACGATACATGCACCGCCGGCTCATCGTCGGCAGCCGGTTCGCCGAACGGGGTCGACCAGGTCCAGCCGGGGCGACGGGTCCAGCCGCCCGCGAACTCGTGGCCACCGCCATCCCGTTCGGCCGCGGTCTCCAGCCGGCTATCGGCAATGAATCTGCGAAATTGGCCAATCGTGACCTCGGTCCTGTCAAGGGCCATCTTGTCAAGCTTCACGCGGCCGCCGGATTCGGCGCTGGCAATGCCGGCCATCGCCATCAATCCGCACCCAAATGCAATCCAATGCCATTTCACGTTCGAACTCCACCTGGACTCCCGGTTACGGCGGGCAGGTGCGCCGACACAGCGCGCCTGCCGCCATCGATCAACTGAGGCGCTGGCGCAATGACGCCTGCGAACGCCGAATGACACCTTGATACATGCCCTGCTTGTCAGGGTACCATTGCATCGATGCAAGGTTGGCGAAACCGGGAATGGTTTCCATATGCCGCGCCATCCGCTGCCGCATGGATTGATCCGGCTGAGTACCGCGTAGCGCCCCGACATTCTCAGCCGCGTGATCCGGATTCGACGTCGCTGCAAGAACGGTGGTCACCGAGGGATGGCCCATCGTCCATTTGATGAAGAACTGTGCCCAGTTCTCCGCACCTATGTCGCGGGCAAAATCGGGCAGCGGTCGGCCCTCGACGATCTTGTGCAAGCGGCCTTTTTCCAACGGCATATTCGTCAACACGCCGATGCCCTTGTCGCCGGCCGCGCGAAGGATGCGCTCCTCGGCGGCGCGGTTGAAAATCGAATAGTTGACCTGAATGAAATCAACCAGATCCCTGTCGATCAAGCCGGCAAGTATGTGATGATAATCGTTCTCGTGGACTGACGCCCCGACGTAGCGAATCCTGCCCTCCTTCTTCCACGCGCGCAGCAGCGGCACGATCGCGTCGACATTGACAAGGCTGTGACAGTGGAACAGGTCTATCTTGTCGCGCCACAGCCGGAGCCTCGATTGCTCCATACTGGCCAAGGCGTGGCTTTCGTCGGCGAGGTAGTCGCCGGTCGACCAGACCTTGTTGCTGATGAACATCTGATCGGTCACGCCCATGGCGCCGAGAAATCCGCCGACGCTGACCTCGCCGGTACCATAGAGCGGCGACGTGTCGATCACCCGGACGCCCGCATCGACATATCTCCTGGTGACCTCGCGCAGCGTCTCGCGATTGCGGCCCGGCAGCAGGTCGAACGTCAGAAACGTTCCCAGCCCGAGCGCCGGCAGGCTTTCGTTGGTGCGTCCAATCGTTCGGGTCAGCATCGGCCCCGCTGCGGGTGCATGCGGCGCATTGCCCGCGGGGGCCTGCGCATTGGCGGTCGAAACGCCGAGCGTCGCTCCTGGCGCAGCCGTTGCTGCGAGCGCGCCTATGGCCGTGGCCGCGCCGAGAAAGCGGCGGCGATCGGTTGTAAGCTGGGAGTCCTGCGGTGTCGTGTCCATGGGCCATCTCCGTTGCTGCGCCCTGCGGCAATCGGCAGGGTCGCCTGCCGACAGAAATGATTGTCTTCTCCGATTTGTCGCGCGGATTCCTGACCTGATCCGTCCGATCCTGATGCGATCACCGGTTCCGTTTCCGCAGCCGGGCTTGTAACAAATCCCTGTTCCGGGACTTGTATCGTCTATCGAGAGAGTGCCGATGGGCTCGGGAAATCGCCATGCAGCGTGATACTGTGCAAGATGCTTCAACCATCGAACGATTGAGTTCTCGGCCCGACGGCTGGCGGCGCGCCCAATGGACGAGCGGCGCTTTCGAAACTGCGTACCGGCCGATGACGACGATCGTCGAGGGACGCATCCTTTCGCCAAATCACCTGATCATGGCGACGCTGTCCGGTGGCGCCAGGCGGCATGAAATTTCGGCCGATGGCGGGCATCGCTATGATGGCCCCGATTTTCCGTCGACGGTTTCCTTACTGCCGGCCGGCTGCGAGCGGCGGCTTCGGCTCCACGATGTGGAGTGGCGGTGGGCCGCGATTGCTCTCCATCCGGCGAAAATTTCCGCATTGGCTTGCGCGTCGATCGAGGCGCTGGGCCCGCTGTCAGGGGCGGAAGACAGCTTCATCTGGAACATGCTGGCCGAGTTTGAGCGGCTTGACGCGCTGGAAGGCGGCCTCGACTCCACCTATTGCGACACCATGAGCCTTGCTCTCGTTCTGTATCTTGCACGCCGATACGGCGGTGCGAAAGTGAAGGATACATGGATCAAGCTGCCGGCATGGCGATTGCGTCGGGTCACCGAATTCATCGACGCGCATTTGAGCGAGCCGATTCGGGTGGCGGATCTCGCTGACCTTGCGCAGCTGTCGGAGGGCCATTTTCATCGCGCGTTCAGGGCGACGACAGGACGGACGCCGCTGGAATTCGTCCATCGCCGGCGTGTCGCGATGGCAAAGCAGATGCTGGCGAGCAGCAAGCTTTCGGTGGCACAGATGGCTCTACGCGTCGGCTTTCTTAGTCCCGCGCATTTTGCCCGCGTGTTTCGCTCGGTTACCGGCCAGAGCCCATCCCAGTATCGACGCTCGTTTCGGCTCTGACGTAAACGTCGAGCGATTGGCTAAATGCAAGACCTCCTGTGATCGACACCCGCAACCGTCGGCTTGACTGGACCGTCCCTCCCGAAGGGGAGGGACGGGATCTCCATTTCACGCCGCCGCGTTCGGGAAGCGGTAGCTCTTGAACTGGTCACGCAGCGCGGTTTTCAGGATCTTTCCGGTGGCGGTGTGCGGGATGCCTTCGACGAAGGCGACGTCATCGGGCATCCACCATTTCGCGATCTTGCCGTCCATGAATTTCAGGATGTCCTCGCGCGTCGTACTCTCACCCTGCTTGAGCTGGACGATGAGAAGCGGGCGCTCGTCCCATTTGGGATGGTAGACACCGATCACGGCCGCTTCCGCGACCGCGGGGTGGCCGACCGCGAGATTTTCCAGATCGATCGACGAAATCCATTCGCCGCCGGACTTGATGACATCCTTGGAGCGGTCGGTGATCCGCATGTAGCCATGCGCGTCGATGGTCGCGACGTCGCCGGTGTCGAAGAAGCCGTCGTCGTCGAGTATCTCGGTATCGACCTTGAAATAGGCCTTGGCGACCGCGGGGCCGGCCACCTTGAGGCGGCCGAAGGTCTTGCCGTCCCACGGCAGCTCCTGGCCGGCATCGTCGGTGATCTTCATCTCGACGCCGAACGGCGGATAGCCCTGGGTCTGCAGGATGTCGAGCCGCTCCTCGCCGGTGAGTTCGGCAAACGGCGGCTTCAGCGCCGCCACCGTGCCGATCGGGCTCATCTCGGTCATGCCCCAGGCGTGGCGCACGCGAATGCCCATGTCGACGAACGACTTGATCATCGAGCGCGGCATTGCCGAGCCGCCGCACACCACGCTCTTGAGGTGGGGCAGTTTCAGGTTGCCGGCGGCCATGTGGTTGAGCAGCATCAGCCACACCGTCGGCACGCCGGCGGTATGCGTGACCTTCTCGGTGTCTAGCAGTTCATAGACCGATGCACCGTCGAGCTTGGCGCCCGGCATCACGAGCTTGGTGCCCATCGAAGGCGCGGAGAACGCAATGCCCCAGCTGTTGGCATGGAACAATGGCACCACCGGCAGCATTGTCTCGGCGGCGCTGGTGCCGAGAGCGTCGACATTGTTGGCCATCAGGCCGTGCAGCACGTTGGAGCGGTGAGAATACAGAACGCCTTTCGGATCGCCCGTGGTGCCCGAGGTGTAGCACATCGCGGCTGCGGTATTCTCGTCGAAGTCCTTCCACTTGAACTTGCCGTCGGCTTCGGCGATCCAGTCCTCATAGGCGACCGCGTTCTTCAGCGTGGTCTGCGGCATGTGCGCCTTGTCGGTCAGCACGATGTAGCGTTCGACGCTCGGCATGTGGGCTGCGAGCTTTTCCAGGATCGGCACGAAGGTGATGTCGGTCATCACGATGCGATCCTGCGCATGGTTGATGATCCAGGCGATCTGGTCGGGGAAAAGCCGCGGATTCACGGTGTGGCAGATCGCGCCGATCCCCATGATGCCGTACCAGACTTCGAGATGGCGCCAGGTGTTCCAGGCGATGGTGGCGACGCGGTCACCGAACTTGATGCCATCGCGTTCGAGCCGTTGCGATACTTTCAGCGCGCGCGCATGAATTTCGGCGTAATTGGTGCGATGAATGGGACCTTCGACCGACCGCGTGACGACCTCTTGCGTGCCGTGATACTTCGCCGCGTGTTCGATGATCCGGTGACAAAGCAAAGGCCAGTCTTGCATCAATCCGAGCATACGCACTTCCCTCCGATGGTTTGTTATTGCCGCGCGATCCGCGAACCTTACGGGCGGATCGGGGTTGAGTTCATGGAATTGAAATGAACTTTACCGCGCAGAAAGCAAGCCGAAAATGGGCTAATGGTGCCTTTGGCCGCCTTGCTGCGGCAATGGTTACCGTTGGCGCGACTTGCCTCCTCCTTGGCATGCCAACTGCGCCGGCCTACGCGAAAAAAGGCTGCTGCGCGGCGCCGTGGGACAATCTGTTCAGGGTTGGGTCGCCGAAATCGCGGGCAAAGGTCCGCCACGTGGCGGTGCCGCTGCCGAAGCCGCGGCCGGCCGAGGCGCCGGCGGCCGAATCCGCGCCGGCCGAGAAGGACCAGGCGGCTGCCCGGGACGACAAATCCAGGGACCAGTCCAAAGACCAGTCCAAAGACCAGTCCAAGGATCTGCCCAAGGATCAGGCCACCCCCGCGCCGCAGCCATCGGCCTGCCGACTGGCGCTGACTGATGCCATCGCGATCGCACCCAGCATTCCCGATATCCGTGACGCCGGCGGCTGCGGGGGCGAGGACCTTGTGCGGTTGGAGGCGATCGTGTTGCCTGACAAGCGGCAGGTTTCGGTGAAGCCTGCGGCCATTCTGCGCTGTCCGATGGCATCCGCGCTGGTCGAGTGGATCCGTAACGACATCGCGCCGCTCGCGGCCGGCCTCGGTAGCACGATTTCCAACCTCGACAATTTCGATTCCTACGAATGTCGCGGCCGTAACCGGGTCGCAGGCGCCAAGCTGTCCGAACATGGCCGCGCCAATGCGCTCGATGTCCGCGCCTTCAAGCTCGCCAACGGCCGTGCGATCTCGCTCACCGATCGCAGCGTGCCGCGCGAGGTTCGCGAGAGCGTGCTGCATTCAGCCTGTACGCGTTTTCCGACCGTGCTGGGTCCGGGCTCGGATGGGTACCACGAGGACCACATCCATCTCGATCTGATGGAGCGGCGCGGCAATTACCGGATCTGCCAGTGGAATGTGTGGGACCCGTTGCCGCAGATCGCGCCGCTGTTGCCGGCCCAACGGCCCGACGAGGCGCCGCCGCGCGAAGTCGCCGCCAGGTCTGAGAACAACAAGCCTGACGCCAACAAGTCCGATGCGGCGAAGCCTGAAGCCGACAAGACCGGCACGGCGAAACCGGACGACGAGAAATCGAAACAAGCCGAGCCCGCGCGCGAGGAGAAGCCGGCAACGAAAAAGCGCCGGCAAGACCGGAGCTTTTGATGAATTACCGCGACGAAGACGTCGTCGGTTATTGCGCCATCGGACCGTTGCCGCCGCCCTGCAGCGCCATCTTGGAATTGAACGGCGAGTCACCCTGCTTGGGCTCGAGCACGACGACGACCGTGCCCTGCTTGACGCGGGTGTAGAGATCGATGACGTCCTCGTTGGTCATGCGGATGCAGCCCGACGAGATCGATGCGCCGATATATTCCGGCTGGTTGGTGCCGTGAATGCGGAACAACGTGTCCTTGTTGCCCTGATAGAGATAGAGCGCACGGGCGCCGAGCGGATTGTCGACGCCGCCGGGCACCGAGGCCGGCAGGCCTTCGATACGCTTGTGAATGTCGGCGGTCGGCGTCCATTTCGGCCATTCGGCCATGTTGCCGACTTTGGCGATGCCGGAGAATGCGAGGGCCTCCTCGCCGACGGTGACGCCATAGCGGATCGCCTTGCCGCCGTCCTGGACCAGGTACAGATAGTGGTTGTCGGAATCGACCACGATCGTGCCGGGCATTTCCTTGCGGTGATAGTCGACGATGGCACGACGGAAGGGTTCCGGAGGCTTGACAGCGGCGTAGCGGGCTTTGGCAAGCTGGGCCTTATCGCTCGGCTTGAGCGAGGCCTCGGGCGCGGCCTGATACGTGGTTGCCTGCATGCAGCCGGACAGCATGAAGCCGGCAGCAAGGACCCCGAACATGACTTTCAGCGACGACATGATACTTCCAATCGAAATTCTTGCGTTGCCAGCCACAATCCTGTGCCATAAACGCGACGATTCCATTAACCGCAGTATCCGCAAAAACGGGTAATTGTGCCAGTCTTTGCGCACCCGTTCGGCGCTGCGGGAGGCCGGCTGTGGCTTTTATGCCGCAAGATTTGCGGCTTTTGGTTCATTTATGGGCACCGACGGGCTGCCGTCAGTGCAAGGCCATGCCCGCGCCGCGCCAATGCCGCAAATATGGAGCGCCGGTTAATGTGGTCATCGGTCACTTGCCAGAATCGGTTTTAGTGCGGCTGGCTGGCCACAGCGTTTTCAGGCGAACCCGATGCCGGTTTGTGTCAAGAAAACGCACCAAGACAAGCGACTGCGCCTGTTCCGGAGTTCCCCATGCTGTTCGTGTATGTTCCTGCTGAATCCAGCCTGAAAAAGCTCCCGGAGGCGGCCACGGCGGCATTGCCGGACAACGTGATCTGGATCGACCTCGTCAATCCGACGGCCGAGGAGGACCGCGCGGTGGAGCGGCTGGCCGGTATCGCGGTGCCGACCCGGGAAGACATGCAGGAAATCGAGATTTCCAGCCGGCTCTATATCGAGAACGGCGCCCGCTACATGACCGCGACCCTGATGTGCCAGTCCGACACCGATATGCCGCGGATCACGCCGGTCACCTTCATCCTGGCCGGTCACCGGCTGGTGACCGTGCGGTACGATATGCCGAAGCCCTTTGCCCTGGTCGAACACAAGCTCGCCCGGTCATGCCTGCCGGGGATCTCGGGCGAGATGGTGCTGATGGAATTGCTGGACGCGGTGATCGACCGCTGCGCCGACATCCTGGAGCGCGCCGGCGCCGATGTCGATCAGGTCTCCCACGACATCTTCGAGCCCGAAAGCCACCGCCATGGCCAGGCCAAGCGCTATTCGCAGATCCTGATCACGATCGGGCGCAAGGGCGACCTGGTCTCGAAGGTTCGTGAGAGCCTGGTCTCGATCGGCCGCGTCGTCACCTTCCTCTCGGCGGCCGTGGAAGGCATCAAATGGTCCAAGGACATGCGCGAGCAACTCAAGACCATGCAGCGCGACGTCTCTTCGCTGACCGACCACGCCTCCTATCTCTCCAGCAAGATCACGTTTACGCTCGACGCCATGCTCGGCGTCGTCAACCTTGAGCAGAACAACATCATCAAGCTGTTCTCGGTGATGGCTGTGGTGCTGATGCCGCCGACCCTGATCGCCTCGATCTACGGCATGAACTTCAGGGCGATGCCGGAACTCGAATGGCCGCATGGTTACCCGATGGCGCTGTTGATGATGCTCATGGCAGCAGTGCTGCCCTACTTGTTTTTCAGGTGGAAGAAGTGGCTGTAAGTCAGCGGTTTCCGACGCGCGAAGCGCGCCTCAATTCCACTGCTAAAATTTGAGCGGTGCACTGAACGATTGATCGAAACTTGTCTGCGATAACACGTTCTCAGGCCGCGAGGACACCATGGTTGAGAAACACATAACGTCAGGCAACGTCGTCGATCTTGCGCGCTATCAGCAAGGCCGCGCCGTTGGCAGCGTGCAGGCGTTCTCGGCGCGGCTTTGCCGGCACTGCGGTGCGGCGCTGGCGGACGGCGAAAACGAGGACGAGTGTTCGAGCGCGTTCAATATCGACGCTGCGTCTATTCTGCGCACGGCGCAACGGAAAATTTACGCGGAGTGAACGGCGGACCGAAGTAACGCTGGGTGGAGCGAAAGCGAAACCCATCCTGCGAAATCGCGCCGCGTCCTACACGTGCTGGCCGCCGTTGATATGGATCTCGGCGCCGTTCACGTACGAGCTGGTCTCCGTGCACAGCACATAGATGATCTTCGCGACCTCGTCCGGCGTGCCGAGCCGGTGCATCGGGATCTGCTGTTCGACGATCTTCTCGGTGCCCGGCGACAGGATCGAGGTGTCGATCTCACCAGGCGCGATCGAATTGACGCGAACGCCGACGCGGCCGAAATCGGACGCCATCTCGCGTGTCAGCGACGCCAGTGCCGCCTTCGAGGTCGCATAGGCGACGCCGGCGAACGGATGTACCCGCGAGCCCGCGATCGAGGTGACGTTCACCACCGCGCCTTTGGCGTGTTTCAGCTCCTCGATCAGCCCGCGCGCCATCATGATCGGCGCGAAGAAGTTGACGCGAAACACGTGGCTCCAGGTGTCGATATCGGTATCCATGGTGCCGAGCCGGCCGCCGCCCGCGCCCTTTGGCGAGATCGCGGCATTGTTGACCAGCGCGTGCAACTCGTCGTTCTCCAGCCGCCGGCGGATCTCGGAAATCGCGCGCGTGGTGTCGTCGTGGTCGCCGAGATCGACCTCGATGTGATCCTCCGGTCCCGCGCCCCATGGGCAGACTTCCGGGAAGGCATGCCGCGAGCAGGTGATGACCCGCCAGCCGGCCGAGGAGAAGCGGATCGCGGTGGCGTGGCCGATGCCGCGGCTGGCGCCGGTCAGAAGCAGCGTGCGCCGCGGCGCGTTGGATGAAGAGGGCATGCAGGTCTTTCAGGTTTGGACGTCGTCACGCGCGCCTGGTGTCAGGGATAGAGCCGCACCTTCGACCATGCATCGTCAGGCGCGTCGCGGCGGAATTCGATACGGTCGTGCAGGCGGAACGGGCGATCGTGCCAGAACTCGAAGCGCTGCGGGTGAATGCGCCAGCCGCTCCAGCCCTGCGGGCGGGGCACCTCGCCGATCATGTGTTTGGCGGCGACCACCGCGATCGCCTGCTCGAAGGCAAAGCGGCTCTCCAGCGGCTGCGACTGCTTGCTGGCCCAGGCGCCGATCTGCGCCTGCTTCGGGCGCGTGGCGAAATAGGCGTCGGCTTCCTCTGATGTCACCGGGGACACGTTGCCGCGGATGCGGACCTGACGGCGCAGCGACTTCCAGTGAAAAAGCAAGGCCGCCTTGGGATTTTCGGCGAGTTCGCGGCCCTTCTGGCTGGCGATGTGGCTGTAGAACACGAAGCCG
>PNLC01000075.1 GCA_013822885.1 Bradyrhizobium sp. | reverse complement strand
ACGCCGTCCGGGATGCCGCCTTTTGCGCGCAGATATGGCAAAATCTGTGACAATGCCCACCTGATGCCCATATGATTGATGAACCAACGGGATCCTCGGCCATGACGATCGACGACAAAACCAGAACGGAACTGGAAGCCGCCGTTTTCCGGCGCCTGGTGAGCCATTTGCAGGCCCGTACCGACGTACAGAACATCGACCTGATGAATCTGGCCGGCTTCTGCCGCAACTGCCTGTCGAACTGGATGAAGGAAGAGGCCGACGCCAAGGGTGTGGCCGTCAGCAAGGACGAGAGCCGCGAGGCGGTCTACGGCATGCCCTACGAAGAGTGGAAGGCGAAGCACCAGGGCACGGCCACGCCCGAGCAACTGGCGGCGATGAAGAAGGTTCATCCCGGGCATTGATTGCGTTCTCATCGCTGTTCGTCATGGCCGGGCTTGAGCTGGCTTGAGCCGGAAACAGCGTGCCCGCTTCTCCTGTGGGCGCGCTGTGGATGAGCGTGATGTTGCCTTGACGCAAGGCCCGCCGATCTTGAGGGTCATCTTGGAAAAGCGCCGTGCGGTAACGCGCGGCGCTTGAACTTTAAGCCTCACTCGCAGTTCCATTCAGGAGTAACCGATGGCCACCACCGCGACCGCCGTCCAGGACGAGCCCGCGACAAGATTCGCCAAAGACCAACTCAAGGCCATCATCGAGCGCATTGAGCGTCTGGAAGAAGAAAAGAAGACCATCTCCGACGACATCCGCGACGTTTATGCGGAAGCCAAGGGCAACGGCTACGACACCAAGGCGCTCCGCACCATCGTGCGCATGCGCAAGCAGGACGCCAACGAGCGCGCCGAACAGGAAACCATCCTGGAAACCTACATGCAGGCGCTGGGAATGCTGTGAGACGTCTTACGACGTCATACGTGGGCTTGACCCGCGTATCCATCAAACTTCAAACCACGATGGTTGCCGTGGGCAACGACGGCGCGCGCCTAGCGCAGCGCGGCGGTACGCAGCACGTGGGTCGAAAGCTTCGCGGTCGCTGAACCGGTGAAGCGGTCGCAGGTCATGCCCATCATCGGATCTTCCGAGAAGGTCATGGCGATCGCGGTCTGTGGCTTGACGAAGTAGCTGCGCATCTGGGTCATCTCGGTGTCGCCGAGTACGGTCGTCGACATCGCGCTGCTTGCGCTGGGCGCCAGCATCATCACTCGCATCCAGATCGCGTTACCCTGCGCGGCGGCGAGGCGGGCCGAAGTTGCGACCGCGCTGTCCTGACCCTGCGCGCCCTTGGCGATCACGGTGTTGACCTCGTTCGGGGCGGCATCGGCATTGCGCGCGGAACGGGTGGTGGGGCGCGGCATTGCGATGGAGGCCGTGACGACGTTCGAACGGTCGACCGGCGGGGTCGCAGCCGGCGCATAGGCCAGCGCCCTCTTGAACGCCTCGGAGACGCTGGCCGTCGGCTGCGGATCGGTGGCGGCGGCGAGCGCCTGGCGTGCGCGCAACGCTGCGACCTGCGCGGGCGTTGGCTGACTGGCGTTGGCCGGCGGGTCGTCCCAGAAGCCGCGGGAATTGATGATATCTGCCGGCGTCTGCGGCTTCGGTTCGGTGCTCTCGGTGGAAGCCTGTGCGAACTGCTTTGTCTCAGGCCTGGTTTTCGACGCCGACACGATCTGGGCGTCGGCCGAGGCCAGCTGAAGGGTCGCTGCGACCTGCGGCTTCGCACGCGGGGTCGGAACCGGATCGGCCGACTTGGCAGGCGTTGCCGCCGCCACATTGGCCGAACCCGGCTTCTCGTTCCTGGCGGGAGCGCTGGCGCCCTCGTCATCCTCTTCGGCCGTCGCCTTGCTACCCTTGAACCACGACGCGAACAGGTTCGGCATCTTGCTGACGGTTGCGGCATTGTCGCCATTGCCGCGGCGGTCGATGTCGGCGCGGGCCAGCTCATAGCCCTTCATCGGACCGCCATTGGAGGGCAAATGCACCGTGCGTCCGTCCGGGAATACCTTGGCCAGTTGCTCCTGGGTCATGCGCGGCCAGTGACGGACGCTGCCGGTATCGAGATGGACGAACGGCGATCCCGAGGTCGGATAGAAGCCGACGCCGCCGCGCTGCTGCCGCAGGCCGGCGGCGCGGACATGCTCCAGCGGCACGTCCGGAATGTAGAAGTCCATGGCATGGCCGAGCATGTGCTGGCTGAAGCGCGCCACACCCGATGAGCGGCGGCGGAGCATGGAGTTGGTGGCGGGGGAGCGGTAGGCGGAGATGATCTGGATCGGCTTCTTGCCGTCGACGTCGCGGTAGACTTCCCAGAGGATGTCGAACAGGTGACGATCCATCGTGGTCTGGTCCTGGCTGCGCCAGTCGCGGAGGAAATGATTGAGCTTCTTGAGCGCTTCGTCGTCGTAACGGCCGTCGCGCTTGAAGGTGACGGTGAGGTCTTCACCGGAATGCGTGTGGTGCAAGGAGAGGGTGCGGGTCTCGTTCAGCGCCGTTGCATCATGAACCGAGCCCGCGCCTGCGAGCAACAACAGCGACCCCAGGCCGAACCCGTATCCGGCCTTTGGCAGAACAAGCAGATTGAATTGGCGCGCGAGACCAATCAGCACGTATATAGCCCACCCGATCGACGAGCGTTCACGGTGTTTCTCTTGCAGACCCCGGCAAAAGAGGGTGAACGCTTTCTTAAAGCGGGAAGGTTAACCGAGGTTTACCGACCCGCCCCCAAGTATGCTTAACTAACGCGCCGACTGTGGCGAAAAAGTGCCCAGTGCCGATTCACAGATGGATAATGGTTAACGAAAACGACCTTGCCCGTGGGACAAGATCGTTGATTTCGTTCGGAAATTCATCCGTCAACCCGTGATCCGGACTAGCGGGTAAACCGCTGCTGCGGCCTCCGGCCGACCGGGGCGGGCGGCGTCATTTGCGATGGGCCGCCGAACAGACGCTCAAAGAAATTGGGTCCGGAAGAGAAGGTGTTGTCGCTGGCGAAGTTGACGCCGGGCGGCAACGGGTCCCTCGGGCGCGCGTAGCTCGGCTGGGCATGGGAGACCATGACCTCGAGGTCCTTGTTGCGGTTGTTCTTGAGCAGGTTGAGCATCACGGCGTCGCGGCCATAGATGTCCTTGCGGGTCTGCAGCTTGCCGGCGTCATCCACGAACGCAGTCTGGTAGGTAATGTTGACCGGGATCGCCGTCGGGAATTTCAGGTCGATCTCGCTGCGGCCGTACATGCTGCGAATTCGTTCCGGCGTATAACGCTCGTTCGGCATGGTAATGTTGAGCAGGGTCGCGGCGTATTGGTCCGGGTTCTGCACCCGCATGCAGCCATGGCTGAACGCGCGCTCTTCCTTGGCGAACAGGTGCTTGTCCGGGGTGTCGTGCTGATAGACCAGGAACTTGTTCGGGAAGTTGAAGCGAACGCGGCCGAGCGCGTTGGCTTCGCCAGGCGGCTGCGAGATGTGAATGCTGCCATCGCGCTTGCGCTCGAGCCGCAGACCCATGCGCTGCAGCACGGTCGGATCCTGCTGCAGGGCCGGCAGGTATTCGTTGTAGATGATCGACGGGGGCACGTTCCAGGTCGGGTTCACAGTGATGAACTTCATCGTCTCCGTCAGCATCGGCGTCGCATGTTTTCCGGGCTTGCCGGTCACCACGCGCGTCGTCCAGACCGGCTGGCCGTTCTGCATCACCTTCAGCGTGAAATCAGGGACGTTGAGAATAACGTAGGCGTTGCCGAGCGAGGCCGCGCCGAGCTGGCGCGGTAGCCAGCGCAGCCGTTCCATGTTGACGAGGATGAGGTCGATCTGCCGGTCGCGCTTCGGGCTGTTGAGGGCCTTCACCGTGCGGTCATCGAGTACGCCCGTCGGGTTGATATCGACGCTATTCTGGAACTTGCGCACAGCGGCGGCGACCTGCGCGTCGTACTTCGTATCGTCGGCGTTGTCGTGAATGCCGAGCTTGGCGCGCAGTTGCGGTACACGCTCATCTTCCGGCACGACCGCGCCCTGCTTCTTGGTCGCGGCCTTGTAGGCGAGCGCGGGACCCTGCGGTATCCGGGTGACCGGTCCTTCACTCTCGCCACGCAACTCGACGAGTTTCGCCTTCAGATCCCTGTAGAGCTTGTGGGGAGGGTTGTAGCTGTCGAGCGCCGCTGCAGCGTCCTTGGCGGTCGAGACGTTGGCCAGCACCTCGGCGGGATCGGTCGGATGCTCGGGATAGAGAATATCGCTTGCAACCTGCGACCAGTGCATCCGGCCGCTCTGCGCCTGGCGTGCATAGTCGAGCATGCTGGAAGTCAGTTTCAGTTCGGCTTCGGCAAGCTGATCCGGCGAAGTGGCGGCAGCGAAATCCGGCGTCGGGTATTCGGCCGGATCAAGTCCGTCTGCAGCGGCGCCCTTCAGGCGGGCGATCACGCCCTTGCCCGAGTCGGTCAGTTTTCCGGCCTGGGTCCACTGGGGCGCGTACTCACGCGCCGAATAGAACTTCTCAACCGCCGCGCGCTCGTTCCTGCGAACGAAATAGCGCAGCGATTTGGCGGCCAGCATTTCGCGAATCCTGTCGGCTACCGGCTGATCGGCCGGGGCGACATTGCTCGCAGCCTTCACAGGCTCCCTGGCTGGTTCGACAGCCGGCGCCGTGGCGGTCGCGGGCGTCGCGGTTGCAGCCGCAGGCGGCGGGATTGCGGTGTCGTTGGTCTTCGAAGGCGCGGTGACGATTTCGGCCGGCTTGGGTGCGGGGTCGGGGATCGTTGCGGTGGAGGTGGGCTCGTTCGGCTTCGCGGTTGCCCTGGTTGGATCGGGCATCGACGCGGTGGAATCGATCTTGAAGTCGCCGATAGCGGGAGGCGGAACGTTTGCCGGTTCGGGGCGAGGAATTGCGGCGTCGATCGCAAGTTCGGCGGCGCTGGCGCGCGGCGTATCCGACGGGCCCGCTATGGCCGAGGTTGCGGAAACCGCGAGGAAGGTTGCCGCGACAGCCATCAGCACGCGGTCAAAGCCTGCACGGTTCGTCGAACAGTCACGCATCGTCACACCCCCTTGGACGAAACTGCCCCGGCATGGAACAGTCGCTAGGTATCGTTTGTTACAGCTTGCGCGAAAAGCGCCGGCTTCGTGCGGTTCAGTCGGTACGCCTGCACAAAACGATTCAAACGCAGACGATACATGCGCCCCTTTCATGCAGCCAGCGCCATGCGGGACTACTCACGACAAACTGACTTCAAACAACCGAATAACAATGGGTCGCGCGGTTTTGCCACGCCGCCCGCCTTTTGTCTGTCACCTGCAAGCCACGGTTCGAAGGTTCTGAAATGGCCAACTCATTGGCCTGCCAGCACTTTGCCACCTCGACGCCACAATCGGCGATTTAGTCAGCGTCGTGTGTGCCGCCTTCGGCCGGGTCGGCGGCGGCCTCATCAAGCTTGCGGTAGAGCGTCGAGCGGCCGATCTTGAGCCGGCGCGCGACTTCCGACATCTGGCCGCGATAATGCGAGATCGCGAAACGGATGATCTCGTTCTCCATCTCCTCGAGCGGCCGCACCTCGCCGGTCGCCGTCAGCATCGCCAGGCTGCCGGCATGACCAACCGGCGCAATCGGTATTTCACTACCCGACACCATCGCAGGCGCCGTCGAAGGCGCGATGATCAGCGGTTCGCCGTGCGCGACATCGGTTTCCGGGACCAGTTGGCCAGTGGCCGGCGGGAAATCCGGCAGGCCTAACTGATCGCTCTCGCTCATGACCACGGCGCGATACACCGTGTTCTCGAGCTGGCGGATGTTGCCGGGCCAGGCAAGCTGCGTGAGATACGCCACGGCCTCGCCGCTGATGCTGGTGATCGTGCGGCTTTCCTCGGCGGCAAAGCGCGCCAGGAAGTGTCGTAGCAGATGCGGGATGTCCTCGCGCCGCAGCCGCAGAGGGGGGATCGTCAGCGGCAGAACGTGCAGCCGGTAGAACAGGTCTTCGCGGAACGCGCCGCGCTTCACGAGATCGAGCAGCTTGCGGTTGGTCGCCGAAACGATGCGCACGTCGACCTTGACCGGCTTGCGGCCGCCGACCGCCTCGACCGTGCCTTCCTGCAGCGCGCGCAGCAGCTTTACTTGCGCGGCCAGCGGCAACTCGCCGATCTCATCGAGAAACAGCGTGCCGCCATTGGCTTCGACGAACTTGCCCATATGGCGTTCGGTGGCGCCAGTGAAGGCGCCCTTCTCGTGACCGAACAGGATCGATTCCACGAGATTGTCGGGGATGGCGCCGCAATTGACCGCGACGAAGGGCCTGGACTTCCGCTCGCTGGTGCCGTGGATGGCGCGGGCGAACAGTTCCTTGCCGACGCCGGATTCGCCTTCGACGAGCACCGGAATGCTGGAGGCCGCGGCCTTCTGCGCGGTGCGCAGCACGGCCGCCATGGTTTCGCTGCGGGTGATGATGTCGGCAAATGTGAGCCGGCCTTCGCGGCTGTGGCGGATGCGCTGCAGTTCGCCCTTGAGCGCGGAGGTGTTGAGCGCATTGCGCAGCGACACCTGCAGCCGCTCGAAGCCGACCGGCTTGACGACGAAATCCTGCGCGCCGGCGCGCATCGCCGTAACCACATTGTCGATGCCGCCATGTGCGGTCTGCACGATGACCGGGATGTTCAGGCCCGCTTCACGCATTTTGGCGAGGACGCCGAGGCCATCGAGGCCGGGCATCACAAGATCGAGCACGACCGCGTCGATCGTCTGCCCGTCCGCGGCGGTGAGCAAGGCCACGGCCTCATCGCCGTTTTCGGCGACGAGCGGCTCGTAGCCGCACTTCTGCACCATGTTTTCAACCAGACGGCGCTGCACCGCGTCGTCATCGGCAATCAGGATGGTCGCAGCCATGGTGTACCCCGCGCGTTACGCAAACTGTATCGAATCGGGGCACACTGGCCTAAGCCGATTAACGCACACTTAATTAATCGTTCGGCGGCGGCGGTGAGGTAGCGGCTAGATGTTGAGGTGTGGCCAAACCTCCATCCCGCCGCGATAGATCATGTCGAGCGCCACATAGAGGATGATCGCGAGGCCGACATAGGCGACCCAGCGGTGCTTCTCGAGAATGCGGGCGATGAAGTTGGCGGCGAGCCCCATCAGTGCGATGGACAGCGCCAGGCCGAATATCAGGATCATCGGATGCTCGCGTGCCGCGCCAGCGACGGCAAGCACGTTGTCGAGCGACATCGATACGTCGGCGAGCGTGATCTGCCAGACGGCCTGACCGAGCGACTTTTGCGGCCCCGCTGTATCTGGCGCTCCGGCCGCGCTTGCGGATGACAGACTCTGGGCTGTCGGCTGATGATGCGAGTTGCGCAACTCGCGCCACATCTTCCAGCACACCCAAAGCAGCAGAATGCCGCCCGCGAGCAACAGCCCGATGATCTGCAGCAGTTGAACCGTTACGGAAGCGAAGCCGATGCGCAGGAACGTGGCGGCCAATATGCCGATCAGGATCGCTTTCCTGCGTTGTCCTTCGGGCAGCCCGGCGGCCGCCAGCCCGATGACGATTGCGTTGTCGCCGGCAAGCACCAGGTCGATCATGATGACCTGGAAAAGTGCAGTCAGGTGTTCTGAGGTGATTGATTCCAGCACGTGGGCCACTCCGGTTGATGGTCCAATCCGACATCGCAGTTCGCTTGAACTGCCAGAGGGGCCCGGGCTTGGACGCGCAGATAGAAACGACGCAGTAAGACTGCGGAATAGTTGTTTCCGTTACTCAGGTTGATCCGAGAGGGTGAAAAGCCTGATCATCTGGTCCGGCTCGATCAGAACGGAGAGGACGATACCGATGAACGTCAGACTTCCGGCGAGGTCGAACCACATGATGCGGAAGCGATCGCGCCGGCACAGCAGCGCAAACCCGGCGGTCATCGCCGCACCCGCAAACAGGAACGTAACGACCGCGGGCTCAAGTGCGTCCGCCGGCACAACGTTCCGGATCACCACAGCTGCAAGTAGCGCCACCAGCAGGACGCCCGCAAACAACTCCTTGCTCCGAGCCGGGGAGGCGCGGTCGCTGGTTCCGACGATCTGGCTGCGGTCCAGGAAGGCCATCGATGCTTATTCGCGCGCCAAAATTATGGTAGGCAACTTTACCTACTCAATCATTCATTTTCGATAGTTTAGTAATCATGAAACGCGTGAAACATCAAGACGATTTCACTGAACGGTCCTCGGGCAAGGCCGTGCCGGAAGCCAAGCAGTTGCGTAAATTGGCGGGGGATTGGCTCAAGCAGCGCAGGGCGGATGCCGAATTGTCGCAGGCAGATCTCGCTGTACGCCTTGGCCTGAAATACTACACCTTCATCTCACAGGTTGAGAACGGGTTTAGCCGGGTTCCAACTGAAATCATGGGAGCATGGGCGAGCGAGCTGGGTCTTGAACAGGCGACGTTCGCAAGGCATCTGTTAAGATACTACGAGCCGGAACTGCACCGGCTGCTGTTCGGAGCTGAGACCAAATGAATGTAGTTGCGTTCGAGCGCAAACCGGTCACCGGCGTGTGGAGCGAAAGCGAACTCAACACCATCGTCGCGGCATTGAGCGCCGCGCTGGCGCCGTCGACCGGCCGACAATGGGAAACCGGCGCGACGGAAAACGGTGACGCCCAATTTTATCTGCTGGGCTCGCTGCCGGATCAGGCCTGCGTGCTGTGCCTGTCACGGGTCGGGCGGCAATACGTTCTCGAAGACGGATCGGGCCGGTTGCTGTTCGAGCATCGAAACCTCGATCTCGTTGTCTTGCATGCCAGAGCCGCGGTTCCGTCCACGTCCTGGCTTATGGTTCGAATGATAGCGTTGTGGTGTGCGGCTCGGAGCGTCTTTCACGAGAAGTTCGAGCCGATGCTCACCGAAACCGAGGAATTGCTGGTTCAGTTCATACCGCAGCTCGCGGCGCTCGCCTGAGTTTATTTGATTGCCAAATCGATTGTTACCAAGTCGATTGTTACCAAGTCGATTATTGCCAAGTCGAATTAGTCGCCACCGATCGGATCGACCGATCCGATCTTCGCAGTTGATCGCCACGCCAGTTTGAAAGTGTTCATGCCTTCAAAATCCGCGACATCCCGTGCCGGCAAGACGTCCCGCAAAGCCGCGACCGGCAAGCAAGCCGCCGCCGGCAAGCCCACTGCTGCCGCGTCGAAAACCGGCAAGCTGCCGGAATGGAATCTGGCCGATCTCTATAGCGGTATCGACGCGCCCGAAGTCGCCCGCGACCTGCAGCAGATGGATGCAGACTGCGTCGCGTTCGAGAGCGACTACAAGGGCAAGCTCGCAGAAGGCGTCGCCAGGGAAGACGGCGGCCACTGGCTCGCCGAAGCGGTCAGGCGTTACGAGGCGATCGACGATCTAGCCGGCCGGCTCGGCTCCTATGCTGGGCTCGTCCATGCCGGCGACAGCGTCGATCCCGCCATCTCCAAGTTCTACGGCGATGTTTCCGAGCGGCTGACCGCGGCCTCGGTGCATCTGCTGTTCTTCGCCCTCGAACTCAACCGGGTCGACGACGCCGCAATCGAGCGTGCGATGGAGACGCCGGAGCTTGGATACTACCGCCCGTGGATCGAGGATCTGCGCAAGGACAAGCCGTATCAGCTTGAAGACCGCGTCGAGCAGTTGTTTCATGAAAAATCCCAGAGCGGGTATGCCGCCTGGAACCGGCTGTTCGACCAGACCATTTCCGGCCTGCGCTTCAAGGTTGGTGGCAAGGAACTGGCGATCGAGCCCACGCTCAACCTGCTGCAGGACCGCGCCCCTGAAAAGCGCAAGGCCGCAGGCCAGGCGCTGGCGAAGACCTTCAAGGACAACGAGCGGACCTTTGCCCTCATCACCAACACACTGGCCAAGGACAAGGAAATCTCCGATCGCTGGCGCGGCTTTCAGGACGTGGCCGATTCGCGCCACCTCAATAACCGCGTCGAACGCGAGGTCGTCGATGCCCTGGTCGGCTCGGTTCGATCGGCCTATCCGCGGCTGTCGCACCGATACTACAATCTGAAAGCTGGCTGGTTCAAAAAGAAGAAGCTCGCGCATTGGGACCGTAATGCGCCGCTGCCGTTTGCGGCGACCGGCACGATCGGCTGGCCCGATGCGCAGAACATGGTTCTGACCGCGTACCGCGGCTTCTCGACCGAGATGGCCGCGATCGCGGAACGGTTCTTCACCGATCGCTGGATCGATGCGCCGGTACGTCCGGGCAAGGCACCGGGCGCGTTCTCGCATCCGACCACGCCATCAGCGCATCCCTATGTGCTGATGAACTACCAGGGCAAGCCGCGTGACGTGATGACGCTGGCGCATGAACTCGGCCACGGCGTGCATCAGGTGCTGGCTGCCAAAAATGGAGCGTTGATGGCGCCGACGCCGCTGACGCTCGCCGAGACCGCCAGCGTGTTCGGCGAAATGCTGACCTTCAAGCGGCTGCTGTCGCAGACCAAGAACGCCAGGCAGCGTCAGGCGCTGCTCGCCGGCAAGGTCGAGGACATGATCAACACCGTGGTGCGGCAGATCGCGTTCTATTCATTCGAGCGCGCCGTGCACACCGAACGCAAGAACGGCGAACTGACCGCGCAGCGTATCGGCGAGATCTGGCTCAGCGTGCAGGGCGAAAGCCTCGGGCCGGCCATCGACATCCGCCCCGGATACGAGAATTTCTGGATGTACATCCCGCATTTCATCCATTCGCCGTTCTACGTTTACGCCTACGCGTTCGGCGATTGCCTGGTGAATTCGCTCTATGCGGTCTACGAGAACGCCTCCGAGGGTTTTGCCGAGCGCTATCTCGCGATGCTCGCGGCAGGCGGCACCAAGCATTATTCGGAGCTGCTCAAGCCGTTCGGGCTCGACGCCAAGGATCCCAGGTTCTGGGATGGCGGGCTGTCGGTCATCGCGGGCATGATCGACGAGCTGGAAACGATGGGCTGACGCGGGCGGCCCAGAGCCGCGCAGGAACGCCACAAAACGGACTTGTGATAAGCGCCGACACAATTTCGGCCGCCGCCTCGCTCCATGGTGATGGCGGCGACGGGAGTGGAATTCATGGTCGACACGCCGACGCGGCGCGCGGTAATCGGAGCAGGGGTCTTCGCGGCCGGCTCGCTGCTTGCTATCGATCGCAGCCTCGCCGAGGCCCCGCTCGCTGCGACGCCTGCATGCCACGATGGCGACGAAGCGACACTTTCGCAGACCGAAGGTCCATACTTCAAGCCGTCATCGCCCGAGCGAATCGAGTTGCTTGAGACAGGCATGGCGGGGCAACCGATCGAACTGGTCGGCTTTGTCCTCACCCGGGGCTGCAAGCCACTCGCCGGGGCCTTGCTGGATTTCTGGCAGGCCGACGACAAGGGCCGATATGACAATTCCGGTTTTCGCTTGCGTGGCCATCAGTTCACGGATGCGGAAGGACGGTATCGGTTGCGCAGCGTCGTGCCCGGTATTTATCCCGGCCGGACGCGTCATATCCATGTGAAGGTCCAGCCGCGCGGTGGCCGGGTCCTGACCACCCAGCTTTATTTCCCCGGCGAGGCGCAAAATCGCTCCGACGGCCTGTTTCGCAAGGAGCTGCTGATGCGGACGGCCAAGAACGCGGGATCGCTTGCCGGGCGTTTCGACTTCGTGGTCGGGTAGGGCTTCTGACCGTAAAACATTTGTTGAACGTTCGCCTTGAGCGTGTTATACATTCTGTATAACGGAGCGCTTCCCATGACCAAGACCCCTCGCGGCCTGAATGAGGCCTCCAGCGAATACAAGCTTGAGGACACTTCCCTGCAAATTCGGAAGATCGGCAATTCGGTCGGCGTGATCCTGCCGAAGGAGCTTCTTGCCCGGCTCAATCTGAAAGAGGGCGACAAGTTTTATCCGGTCGAGCAGCCGGATGGCAGCCTGCGGCTTTCGCCATTCAATCCCAAGCACGCGCGGACGATGGAAATCGCCCGCAAGGTCATGCACGAATATCGCGATACGTTC
>PNLC01000074.1 GCA_013822885.1 Bradyrhizobium sp. | reverse complement strand
CCGCGACGTAGCGCGCCAGCGGCGCGGTCAGGTCGTAGCGCAGCGAGATCCACTGCTCGTCGTCGTCCTGGAACGAGAACACGCCCTCGTTCGGCCGGTCCTGATCGGGCAGGAATTTACCGAGCGCGTCGGTGTATTCCATCGCCGGGGTTTCGACCGGCTCGAAACCGTAGCGCTCGTAGACCTCGCGGATTTTCTCGACCATCTGGCGCGTGGCGGCAATCGCCGCCGGGCCACGATCTTCCAGCCCGCGCGGCAGGCGCGCTCTCAATTTCTGAGGTTTTTTGGGTTTGTCAGCCATGGGCGGGTTCGTACCAGCCAAGGCGCGATGCGGCAACCGTTGCTGTTTATTTGTAAATTGTCATTCCGGGGCGCGTCGAAGACGCGAACCCGGAATCTCGAGATTCCGGGTTCGATGCTTCGCATCGCCCCGGAATGACAGCTCAGGGCTCACATGACCTTTCGGATCCAGTCGTGCGGGTCGGGGGCGCGGCCGTACTGGATGTCCACCAGCTTCTTGCGCAGCCCCATCGCCATGGGGCCGGCCACGCCGCCACTGATGAGGAAATCGCCGTTCGCCGAACACACCTTGCCGATCGGCGAAATCACGGCCGCGGTGCCGCAGGCAAACGCCTCCTTCAGCTTTCC
The DNA here is from genome assembly GCA_013822885.1 of Bradyrhizobium sp. Taxonomy (GTDB): domain Bacteria; phylum Pseudomonadota; class Alphaproteobacteria; order Rhizobiales; family Xanthobacteraceae; genus Bradyrhizobium. The sequence continues at coordinate 11,387 of PNLC01000074.1, read as the reverse complement.
GCTGGCGGCATCAGCGCGCCACTGGTCGATCGTGTAGAGTTCCTCGCGCACCGGTGTGCCGGCATCCTTGGCGAGCGCGATGATCGAATCGCGGGTGATGCCCGGCAGGATCGTGCCGAGCGGCGGCGTCGAGAGCGAACCATCCTCGAACACGAAGAACACGTTCATGCCGCCGAGTTCCTCGATGTAGCGGCGCTCGACCGCATCGAGGAAGACGACCTGATCGCAGCCGTGCTCGATGGCTTCCGCCTGCGCGCGCAGGCTGGCTGCGTAATTGCCGCCGCACTTGACGGCGCCGGTGCCGCCGATCGCGGCGCGCGTATAATTCTCCGACACCCAGATCGACACCGGCGCAGGCCCGCCCTTGAAGTAGGAGCCGACCGGCGAGGCAATGACAGCAAAGATGTATTCGGACGACGGCTTGACGCCGAGGAACACCTCGCTCGCGATCATGAAGGGCCGCAAATAGAGGCTGCCCTCGCCGCCCGGAATCCAGGCGCTGTCGATGCGCACGAGTTGCTCCACCGCTTCGATGAAAACAGACTCGGGCAGCGGCGCCATGGCCATGCGGTCGGCCGAATTCCTGAAGCGCCGCGCATTGGCATCGGGGCGGAACAAGTTGACGCCGTTGTCGCGCTTGTAGGCCTTGAGGCCTTCGAAAATCTCCTGCGCGTAATGGAGCACGGCGGTGGCCGGATCGAGCGGGAAATTCGCCCGGGATTCGACGCGCGCGCCATGCCAGCCCTCGGCCTGATTGTAACGGACCAACGCCATGTGATCGGTGAAAATCCGGCCGAAGCCCGGGTCAGCGAGCTTTGCCGTGCGCTCCTGCTCGGACGTCGGTTTAGCCACAGGCTGGATTTCGAATTTCAAACTCATTTCCTTGCTTCCCGCTGTCGAAACCGGCGCATTTCTGCCGCCGGCCTGTCTCTCCGGGCCTGCTGCCGGCCTCGCGGCCGGCTTCCATCGCTAACACGCCCCACAGGACATGCTTTTGCGGAATGCCGAAGTCCAGTATGTTTGCCGATATGCCGCTCGACAATCGCACGGTAGTCCAATTTGCTGCCGTTGCCGCCATCCCTGGCTTTTCCGGCTGCCTGACACGTCGCCAGGATCGAAACGACCTAAAATTTCGCCGTGGCTGGCAGTTTTGTAACATTGAACCCAAGATATGTCAATATGGCTGACATAAATTTCTCAAGGACGGTTGCCGACCCCGATTCGAAGGGGCCTGAAGCTACGTCCCCTGCCGCGCGGTCAGGTGAATTTCGCTGGGACATCATCGAATTGCTGTTCTTTGCGTACCGCGACTTCGTCGGCGATGCCGACCTTGAGCTCGAGGCTTTCGGGTTCGGCCGGGCCCATCACCGGGTGATGCATTTCGTCTACCGCTATCCGGGCCTCAAGGTCGCCGACCTGCTGGACGTCCTGCGTATCACCAAGCAGTCGCTCGGGCGCGTGCTCAAGCAATTGCTGGATGAGGGCTACATCATCCAGAAGACCGGCAACAACGACCGCCGGCAGCGCCTTCTTTACGCCACCCCCAAAGGCGAAGCGTTGGTGGCGAAGCTGGCGGGGTTGCAGACCGATCGCATCACCCGCGCGCTCGCGGAGATAAGTCCCGATGGGGTCGCAGCGATCAACCAGTTCCTGCGCGCGATGATCGATCGCGAAGACCCCGACAAGGTGCTGGAAGCGATCTTCGGGACCGGCAGCAAGAAACCAAGGGAGTGATCGTGCCGCAAGGAGCAACCATCGCTGCAGCGACCGCGCGTACGCCGCTGCAGCCGGCAGACGACGCCCCGCATCTGTTGCTGGTCGACGACGACCGCCGGATCCGCGACCTGCTGTCGCGGTTTCTCTGCGGCGAGGGTTATCGGGTCACCACAGCTTCAAGTGCCGACGACGCCCGCGCAAAACTGCTCGGCCTGCATTTCGATCTCCTGATCCTCGACGTCATGATGCCCGGCGAAAACGGCTTCGACCTGGCGCGCTTCATCCGCACCTCCTCCTCGGTGCCGATCATCATGCTGACGGCGCGCCATGAAGCGGAGGCGCGCATCGAGGGCCTGCAGATCGGCGCCGACGACTACGTCGCAAAACCGTTCGAGCCGCGCGAATTGATCCTGCGGATCGGAAATATCCTCAAGCGCACCGCGCCGCCGCCGGTGGAGACGCTGGAGCAGATCGCGTTCGGGCCCTACATCTATCATCTCGATCGCGGCGAACTGCGCCAGGGCGAGGAGACCATTCACCTGACCGACCGCGAGCGCGAAATGCTGCGTATTCTCGCCGCCAACCCGGGCGAGACCGTGCCGCGCGCGGCGCTGACCGGCGGCGACACGGTGAACGAGCGCGCGGTCGACGTGCAGATCAACCGTCTGCGTCGCAAGATCGAGCGCGATCCGGCCAATCCGCTGTTCCTGCAGGCTGTGCGCGGCATCGGTTATCGCCTGGTTGCGGCGCCCTGAGCCGATAGTGATGAGCACGCTCGACACCGGCCTGACGTTCATCCGCAACGCGTCGCAACGCGTCTCCGCGGCCAATGGCTGGATGGGCAACGCCTTCAAGGGCTGGATGCCGACCGGCCTCTACGCGCGCGCGCTCCTCATCATGATCGTGCCGATGGTGGTCCTGCAAACGGTGGTCGCGTTCGTGTTCATGGAGCGGCACTGGAACACGGTGACGCGACGGCTGTCGGCAGCGGTGGTGCAGGACATCGCCAGCCTGATCGACGTCTACAAGGCGTTTCCGCAGGACAAGGACCGCGCGCAACTCCGCCGCATCGGACAGCGGCTGCAACTCGTCGTCGATTTTCTGCCCGTCGGCGACATGCCGCAGCCCGGGCCAAAACCGTTTTTCTCGCTGCTCGACCAGACTCTGTCGGTGCAGATCGGCCGCCAGATCGGCCTGCCGTTCTGGATCGACACCGTCGGCAAATCCAACCTGGTCGAAATTCGCATCCGGCTCGACGACGCCGTGATGCGCGTATTCGCGCAGCGCAGCGCCGCTTACGCCTCCAATTCGGAGATTTTCATCTTCTGGATGCTGGGCACCTCCTCGATCCTCCTGATCGTCGCCGTGCTGTTCCTGCGCAACCAGATCAGGCCGATCCTGAAGCTGGCGGAGGCCGCCGAAAGTTTCGGTAAGGGCCGCGAAGCGCCGAATTTCCGCGCCCGGGGCGCCCGCGAAGTGCGGCAGGCGGCGCAGGCGTTCCTGGAAATGAAGGCGCGCATAGAACGCTCGATCGAGCAGCGCACCGCGATGCTGGCCGGGGTTTCGCACGACCTGCGCACGATCCTGACCCGCTTCAAGCTCGAGCTGGCTCTGATCGGCGACAGTCCGGAAGTCGACGGCATGCGCAGGGATGTCGACGAAATGTCCGGCATGCTGGAGGCCTACCTCGCCTTTGCGCGCGGCGACAGCGGCGAGGTTGCGCAGCCGACCGACATGGCGATGGCGCTGGAGGAATTGCGCAGCGACGCCGAGCGCAACGGCCACACCGCGACGGTGACGTTCCACGGCCTGCCGGTGGTGACGGTGAAACCGGCTGCGTTCAAGCGCTGCCTCGGCAACCTCGTCTCCAACGCGGCGCGATACGCCGACACGATTTCGATCACCGGCCATCGCGATCATCGCTACCTGACGGTGACGATCGACGACGACGGGCCGGGAATACCTGCCAACATGCGCGAGGAAGTGTTCAAGCCGTTCCTGCGTCTCGACGATGCCCGCAACCAGGACGAGGGCGGCACCGGCCTGGGGCTGGCCATCGCCCGCGACATCGCCCGCTCGCACGGCGGCGACATCACGCTCAGTGACAGCCCGATGGGCGGCTTGCGTGCGGCGGTAAGGGTGCCGGTGTAGGAAAGGCAGATCGACGGAACGATGGCGCCCGGATGGAGCGCCGCTACTTCTGCTTCGGGATCAGGTCCTTCAGCTTTTCCATGTCCTTGATGTTCATCTTCATGCCGCCGGGCATCACGATGTCGCCGGGCTTCTGATCGGCCTTGCAGGCGCCGAGCCACTTTGCCTCGATCGTCGTCGTGCCGCCGGCGGGGCCGCGCTCGCTCCGCACCGTCGACTTCACCGTGTAGGCGGAGTTGAAGTCGCCGGTGATTTCCGCGTGAGAGGCGATAGTCACCCCGGCGATGCCGCAGATGGAATCGCTGACATAGCCGGTCGCCGTCTTCTGGATGTCCTGCTTCGAGCACATCTCCTTGCTCATCGGCGACATCGCGGTTGCCATGTCCTTGTCGGTGGTCTCGTCGGTGCATTGCTGCATCGTCATTTCGGGGGACTGCGATCCGGCGCGCTGCACCTTCATCTCCCAGAGGCCCGCCTTGCGCACAGGCAGTTCAACCGCCGCGGGGGCGCCGACCGGCAGCAGCGCCAACAGCACAAGCGCTGAACCAAATGACAGAAGCTGTCGCGTCATGCTCGCGCTCCCGCAGAGTTATTTTGAAGTTGAAGGGGTCGCCGCGCTCAGTAGAGCGTGCGCAACGGCCGTTCGGCGGCGCCATAAGGCACCCAGCGGCAGGCGAACGAAACGTACCCGCCATAGTAGGCCTGCACGCTCAGGAATTTCACCACCTTGCCGTAGGCGGCGCAGTGATCAACGGCGAGCTGCCGGGCATCCGTCTGCGACGCCAGCGAATAGGCGATGATCCCGCCGGTGTCATTGCCCTTGAATGGCGGCACAGTGTCGGCCTGCGCCGGCGCGCCCGCCAGCATTCCGCTCATCGCAACCAGGCACAGGGCCCCAATCCTTCGCATCGCAGACTCCATTTCGTCCGAAGCACACCATAATGTGCGCAACGGGCCATGGAAAGAATGGTTGCGACAGGAAGCGGACTTGCCTGTCAGGTGTTGCCGCCTTGCACTTGATCTTGTCGGGGCTTCGCGGCATCGTCCAACATGTTAGTTTACCGGCGGATTCCCATGCGCAACCTGTTCATATCCCTGAGAGCATTCGGCCTCGTGGCGGCGGCAGCCGCCCTGCTGGTGTCTGGCCATGCCGCCCAGGCCGCCAATCCGTTCGAACTGAATTTCTGGCTGTCCGGCCCGCGCTATGATGGCCGCGTCGCACCGTGCGAAGCGGCGCTGACAACCATCACCTCGCAATTCCGGGAAAAGGAAAGCACCTTCTGGAATTCGGCGCTGGCCATAACCGGCTTCGGCCGGATCCACGAAACCGCCTTTCGGCCCTGGCAGTCCGACAACATTCCACGACGATTTTGCAGCGGCGACGTGATGCTCAGCGACGGCAAGATGCGCTCCGTGCATTATTCGATCATCGAGGACGGCGGTTTTGCCGGGTTCGGCCAGGGCGTCGAATGGTGCGTGACCGGGCTCGACCGCAACTGGGCCTACAGCCCCGGCTGCAGGGCCGCGCGTCCCTGACCCTCAGCTCCTGAATTCTGCTGACGCTCGCAGCCTCGCGAATTTCGGACTCACTTCATTTTTGTTCTTGAAATGTTCCGGTTCCCTGTTAGGCTCGGGCAGCCGAGTAAGGGGGCGTCCGATGTTTCGATCCGTCAAGATTTCGCTGTTTCTGATCTCGCTGGCATTGGTCGTCGCAGGCTCCGGGGCCGCATCAGCCCAGGACCGCCGGCAAAACGCCCCGGGCGAGTTCGATTTCTACGTGCTGGCGCTTTCATGGTCGCCGTCGTTCTGCGAGGCGGCCGCCGAGCGTGGCAACAGCGGGCGCTCACAGCAGATCCAGTGTGGTCGCCCCTATTCCTTCGTGGTGCACGGCCTGTGGCCGCAATATGAGCGCGGCTTTCCCGAATATTGCCAGCGGCCATCGCCACGACTCGATCGCAATATCGTTTCATCGATGCTGGACGTGATGCCCGCCCCCGGGCTGATCTTCAACCAGTGGGACAAGCACGGCACATGTTCGGGACTAGGTGCCCGCGCCTATTTCGAGGGTATCCGCAAGGCTCGCGCAGCGATCAAGATACCCGAGCAGTTCCTGGACCTTTCGGAACCCAAAACCATCGCTCCCGGCGAGATCGAGGAGGCCTTCGTCAAGGCCAATCCGGGTTTGAGCAGTTCGGCGATTTCGGTGGTCTGTACGAGCCGACGCCTGAGCGAGGTACGGATCTGCATGAGCAAGGAGATGCAATTCCGCGCCTGTGACGAGATCGACCGCCGCGCCTGCCGCCGCGACGAAGTGGTGATGCCTCCGGTCCGGGGCAGCTGAACACCGCTCCCACTCGTACCCGGTCCTGGCAATGAGATAATTCGCCCTGCGCAGACCTGCCCCAGACTTGTCTGCGCTCCCGGCCATTCACGTCCTTCCTGTCGTCTGCATGGCACGTGGATGGCCGGCCTACCCTGTGACCCACCTCTGCACCGAGGTGTCCGCTCCGGCACTTCGCCGGGTCTTCGGCCGCCGTCCTCCGAACCGTTTACGAAGGGGACAAGCCCGGCCACGACGCGTAGAAGACATGACGTCCGCTCCAATGGGCCAGCCGCTTCCATGAACTACCGACATGCCTTTCACGCCGGCGGCTTTGCCGATGTCATCAAGCACATCGTTCTGGTACGCATGCTGACCTATCTACAGGAGAAGCCGGCAGCGTTTCGCGTCATCGACACCCATGCCGGCGCCGGCCGCTACGATCTGTCGGGCGACGAGGCTCGCCGCAGCGGCGAATGGCTGACCGGAATTGCCCGGGTGATGCAGGCGCGGTTCTCGGAGAACGCGCTGCCGCTGGTTACGCCCTATCTTGACATCGTCAGGGCTTTCAACCCGCCGGGGGAGCTCAAGGCCTATCCCGGATCGCCGCTGATCGCGCGCGCGCTGCTGCGGCCGCAGGACCGGCTTGCGGCTTGCGAAATCGAGCCGAATGCGCGCAAGCAATTGATCGATGCGCTCCGCCGCGACACCCAGGCGCGGGTGGTCGACCTCGATGGGTGGACGGCGCTGCCGGCTTTCGTACCGCCGAACGAGCGGCGCGGCCTGGTCCTGATCGATCCGTCCTACGAACAAAAGGACGAATTCGAACGGCTGGCCGACGGCTTTGCGGAAGCCTACGCGAAATGGCCGACCGGCAGTTATCTGATCTGGTATCCGGTCAAAAGCAGACGCGCCACCGACACCCTTGCCCGTCACGTCGCGGCGGCCGCCGCCGCCAGCAAGCCGCCGGGCAAATGCCTGCGGCTGGAATTCAGCGTCGCGCCCCAGGTGGCGGGCGGTCCCCTCACCTCCACCGGTCTCTTGATCGTCAACCCGCCGTGGACGCTGGCCGGCGAGTTCAAGACAATATTGCCCGAGCTGGAAAAGCCGCTCGGCCAGGGCGGCGCAGCGCGCTTCAGGCTGGAGACGCCCAAACCCTGATCGTGCCCTGACTGCCCGGGTTCGCCGCGCAAAAACGGAAAAGTGCGATTGGGGCGTAGGCAACTCGCGCAAAACAGGTTTATGCTCAGGCCGTTGGGACTGGCTTTACGTTCCGCTTCCGCGAATGGTTGCGGCGGAGTGATCAAGGCCGAATAAGATCCAGGCCGGCCGGGCGTGAACCCGATCGGCTCAGGTGGCCAAGCTTCCGGGAGCGAAAGTCCGGTCGGCCGATACGCGAATTGCGCGTAGCGGCGGAGCAATACGGGGGAGGACTTTCCCGATGGCCATGACTGGTACAGTCAAGTTCTTCAATGGAGAACGCGGCTATGGCTTCATCAAGCCCGATGACGGCGGTCGCGATGTTTTCGTTCATATTACCGCCGTCGAGCGGGCCGGATTGAAGGACCTGGCTGAAGGACAGCGCATTACGTTCGAGGTTGAGCCCGACAAGAAGGGCAAAGGCCCGAAAGCAGTCAACCTTGTGATTTCATCGTGAGTTGACGCTCACGCGTGGAAGCGGACTGTGTTCGCGTGCGGATTCGACTGGCGCGGTATCGCTGCTCAGGTCACGGAGTCTTGCGCCGTTTGCGCAGACCTGCCGCACGACAAAAAAATTCCGGCGGCTTGCGGCCGCCGGAAGGTGATAGCCGACAGTTTCTTTGTTCTCAGAACCGATAGTTCACGCCGGCTCGTATCAGGCCGAACCGGTAACCGTTCGACGCGCCTGTAATGACGAAGTTGTTGCTGGCCAGATCGACATAAAGATATTCGATCTTGGCGCTCCAGTTCCGCGCAAAGCCCATCTCGGCGCCGGCACCCAGCGTCCAGCCCGCATTGGTATGCGTTTCCGACAGGCCGAAGGTTGTGGCGCGGAGTTCGCCGAAGGCCAGACCGCCGGTGCCGAAGAACAGCACGTTGTCGAACGCATAGCCGATGCGGCCGCGCAGCGTGCCGAACCAGGGGTTGGAGAATTTCCACGGCGCAAAGGTCTCCTCAGCGCCGGATGCCTGGATGTCGGCCTCGATACCGAACACCCACGGCACGCCGTTCTGCCAATTGAACCCGGCCTGAACGCCGCCTGCAACACCGGATGGCTCGGTCGGATTGCTGGAGACCGAGCCCCAGGCATAGCCGAGGTTGGCACCGAGGTAGGGTCCGGCCCAGCTATAGGGGTCGAACCGCTGGTTGCTGGTGTAGGTGCGTCCGTAGAGGTCGGCCGCCCGTGCCGATGTGGTCGAGCTTGCGGCGATCAGCGCCAGAGCGCCCCACACAAATTCTTTCATAACGCACTCCACGCAACTGCCGCAACCGCGCCGGTTCGACCGGCCGGCCTGGTTACGGAATTCCAGTTATTTCCTGCACGATTTATCGAGAGTTTTAAGTTAAAGGGTTGTTAAGTCGGGGTTACCTCCCGCTCATCATTCTTAACAAGGACTTACCGGCACGGTCGCGGCCCTACCAGCGAGCGCTGGCGATGCCGCCTTCGAGCGCTTAAATTCAGGCCCATGGATCACGATTCTACCGACCATCCGAAAGCCCTACGAAAGGCGCGGCGGGGTTCCGCTTCGGATTTGCCGCCTCAGGAGCAGACCTCTCAGGATCTGCTATCCGCAGACCTCGATCCCGCAACGTCTGCGGCTGAGGACGACGAAGAGGCGCGGCTGCCGGACGTGCCCGAGGAGCCCGCCGAGGCGGTGGCCGAGGGCACGCTCGCGATCGGCCATGCCGCGATCGAAAACGCCGTGCGGCTGGCGCCGACTTCGCCCGGGGTCTATCGGATGCTCAATGCCGCCAGCGACGTGCTCTACGTCGGCAAGGCAAAGAACGTCCGCAAGCGTCTGGCATCCTACGCGCGCGTCAACGCGCCGCTGCCGGCGCGCATCCTGCGCATGATCGCCGCAACCGTGACGGTCGAGATCGTCTCCACCACCACCGAGACCGAAGCGCTGCTGCTGGAAGCCAATCTGATCAAACAGCTGCGGCCGCGCTTCAACGTGCAACTGCGCGACGACAAATCGTTTCCCTATATACTGATCACCGGCGACCACTGGGCGCCGCAAATTCTCAAGCATCGCGGCGCGCAAAGCAGACCGGGCCGCTATTTCGGTCCGTTCGCATCCGCCGGCGCGGTCGGCCGCACCATCACGGCGCTGCAGCGCGCGTTCTTGATCCGCTCCTGCACCGACGGCTTTTTCGAGAGCCGCACCCGCCCCTGCCTGCTCTATCAGATCCGCCGCTGTTCGGGACCCTGCACCGGCGAGATCGACTTCCCCGGCTATACTGAACTGGTGCGCGAGGCCCGCGACTTCCTGTCCGGCCGCAGCCATCTTGTGAAGCAGGAACTCGCCGGCGAGATGGAGAAGGCCTCGACCGAACTCGAGTTCGAAACCGCGGCGCTGTATCGCGATCGCCTCGCCGCACTGTCGGCGATCCAGTCGCAGCAGGGCATCAATCCGCGCACCGTGGAAGAAGCCGACGTGTTCGCCATCCATCAGGAGGGCGGCTATTCCTGTGTCGAGGTGTTCTTCTTCCGCACCGGGCAGAACTGGGGCAACCGTGCCTACTTCCCGCGCGCGGAGAAGTCGTTCACGCCGGAAGAAGTGCTGGGCGCTTTCCTCGCACAATTCTATGACGACAAGCCGCCGCCGAAGCTCATCCTGCTGTCGCACGAGATCGAGGAAAACATGCTCCTGGCTGACGCGCTCGCGGTCAAGGCCGGGTTCAAGGTGGAAGTCTCCACACCCAAGCGCGGCGAAAAGAAAGAGCTGATCGCCCACGCGCTGACCAATGCGCGTGAGGCGCTCGGTCGCAAGTTGAGCGATACCGCAACCCAGAGCCGCCTGCTGCAGGGCATGGCGACGACGCTCGGATTGCCGCAGCCGCCCCGACGCATCGAGGTCTACGACAACAGCCATATCCAGGGCACCAACGCGGTCGGCGCGATGATCGTGGCCGGACCTGATGGATTCATCAAAAACCAGTATCGCAAGTTCAACATCAAGTCCGAGGGCCTGACGCCCGGTGACGACTACGCGATGATGCGGGAGGTGCTGGAACGGCGCTTCAAGCGGCTGCTGAAGCCGCCGGAGGGCGACGCCGCCAGGCCGGTGGCGGACGATGATTCGTTCCCGCAATGGCCTGATCTCGTCATCATCGACGGCGGCCGCGGCCAGCTCAACGCCGTACGGGAAATCTTCCAGGGCCTCGGCCTGACCCAGGTGTCGCTGATGGCGGTCGCCAAGGGCCCCGACCGCGATGCCGGGCGGGAAACCCTGTTCATGTTGGACCGCGAGGCCATCAAGCTCGAGCCGCGCGATCCCGTGCTGTATTTCATCCAGCGGCTGCGCGACGAGGCGCATCGCTTCGTGATCGGCTCGCACCGAAAGCTCCGCAAAAAGGACATTCGGGAAGCCGGCCTGCAGGAGATCCCGGGGATCGGCCCGTCACGCAAACGTGCCTTGCTGCATCATTTTGGAACGCTGAAGGAGATCGAGCGGGCCTCGATTGCCGACCTCGGCAAGGTTCCAGGCGTCAGCGCCGAGAGCGCCCGCAAGATTTTCGAATTTTTCCATGCGCAGCCGGGTTAAAGGGATTCGGGTCACGCGGGCGTCGCCTGCGACAGATAGGCCCCAACGGTTGACCTTCACGCTCCAGCGGTATTGGTAAGACGGATGAACATCGCAACCACCCGGGGACAGGGCAAGACCATGTCCCTGCCGAATATCCTGACCTACGCGCGCATCGCCGCCATTCCGGTGGTGGTCGGCTGCATTTACGGGCAATCCATCATGTATGGCCCGTTGTGGCTGCGCTGGTTGGCGCTGGCGGTCTTTCTCGCCGCGGCCGTCACCGACTATCTCGATGGCTATTATGCACGAATCTGGGATCAGCAATCGGCGTTCGGCCGGATGCTCGATCCGATCGCCGACAAGCTGCTGGTAGCATCCTGCCTCCTGATGCTGGCGGCCGACGGCAGCATCAATCGCTGGACGCTGTGGGCGGCGTTCGTGATCCTGTGCCGCGAAATCCTGGTTTCGGG
>PNLC01000073.1 GCA_013822885.1 Bradyrhizobium sp. | reverse complement strand
TCGGGCAAATCAATGACAGAATCCGCGCGTCTCACCCGTTACGAGGGGCGGGTCGCGATCGTCACGAACGCGCGGTGGGATGCGGTGGACGCGGAATGCGCAAGACGTACGCGCATGAAGCGTACGGCGAAGTCGTGTGGTCCTGACGCCGCGGTGCTGGCGTCAAGTTGCCTGGGGTTCACGCCTTGGGTGGCGACGGTGGCAAAAGAGCCGTTCACCGGGGAGATCACGTTATAAGCCGTAAAGCCACTGCGCAGGGAAGGCCGGAATGCTCCCGCTGCCCTGTATGCTCGTGTGCATTTTTGTTTGCGCAAATCGCACGCGAGACCGCGGGTGCAGCAAGCACCCGGTCTTCCCTGCGCCCTTGTTTTGTGGGCGGACGTAATTGCAAACCTCGGGCACAACGTGTCGCGAGAACGCGAATGTGTGTTTGCGTAGGATCGGTGGAGCGCAGCGATACCCACCCTACGAACTGCACCAAAGGCTGTCATCACCCGCGCAGGCGGGTGATCCAGCATTCCAGAGGCTGCTGTGTTGAATCGAGAAGCCGCGGCGTACTGGATCGCCCGCCTTCGCGGGCGATGACAAGGAGAGAATGGGCGTGACTGATGCGCTCAACTCCTCACAGCATCCCCGACTCTTCCTCCTCCGCCTTCTTCATCAATTCCTCGCTGACCACCACGGTTGGCCGTGGCACGAGGAAGAACATCGCCGACGCGCAGGCGACCGACAGCGCGAGGATTGCGGCCGTCAGCGGCAGCGTGGTGGTGGAGTGACCGCCGAGATAGGCGCCGAACTGCGAGACCAGCGCGCCGATGCCCTGCTGCAGAAAGCCCATGGCGCCCGCGGCGGTGCCGGCGGCTTCGGGGCGGACGCTGATGGCGCCGGCGGCGGCGTTGTTCATCACGAAGGCGTTGGCGACCATCACGATCATCTGGGTGCCGAACAGCCAGAGCGGCGCCTGGTTGATGCCGGCAATGCTGAATGTCAGGTTCAGCAGCGCGCCGGCGAATTGCAGCGCCAGGCCGAACCAGATCAGCTTCTCCAGCGAATGGCGTGGCGCGAAGCGCACGCAGAACAGGTTGCCGACCAGATAGGCAAAGCCGGTGGCTGCGAACCATGCGCCATACTCGGCCGTGGTGCGGCCCATCTGCGTCACCACGATGTAGGGCCCGCCGCCGGCGAAGGTGAAGATGATCTGCGAGGCCAGCACCTGGCACAGCACATAGCCGAGGAAGGCGCGGTCGCGGACCAGCTTGCCGACGTCGCCACGGAAACTGCTGCTCGTCCCGCGGTCGCGGCGGGTCTCGGGCAGGGCGATGGCGATCAGGACCGCGACGCTGAGCGAGGCCGCGGTGATGAAATAGAAGATCGCACGCCAGCCGAACGCGGTCTCCAGCAGGCCGCCGACAAGGGCGCTCAGCATCTGCGCCGCCATCATTACCCCGATGACGAGGCTGATCATGGAACTGATGCGGTCGCGGCTGTAAAGATCGCGGATGATGGCGCGGCTCACCACCATGCCGGTGGCGCCGCCCAGCGCCTGCAGGAAGCGCGCGGCGATCAGTTGCGGCAGCGTCTGCGCCAGCGAACAGCCGATGCTGGCCGCCACCATCAGCGCGAGGCCCGCGAGCAGCACCGGGCGCCGGCCGAACTTGTCCGACAGCGGCCCCATGATGAGCTGCGAGCAGGCGATGCCGACCATGTAAAGCGACACCGTCATCTGTGCGATCGAAATATCGCCGCCGAACGTCGTCGCCAGCACGGGCAGCGCCGGCACCAGCATGTAGAGCGAGATCGGCGCAACGCCCGTCATCGCGACGAGCAACAGCAGCATGATCTTCGATGTCGCGGCGGCATTGTTATTCGCCGCGTCGGGCGGCTTGCCCACGACGCCGTGCATTCCGATTTGGTCCTGTTGGTTGAACCGGACTGTAGCGGGATGGATCAGCGCGAATACGGATGTTTCAGCATGCGGCCATGCCGAATTGGGGAGGCGGGGCGATGGCGTTTCGTCGCGCGAAACAAACTCAATTGTCGTCCCCGCGAAGGCGGGGACCCCAGTATTCCAGAGACAGTTGTGATGAACCGAGAGGCCGCGGCGTACTGGGTCCCCCGCTTTCGCGGAGGACGACAATCTCGATGAGGCAACACTGGCTAAATCGGCAGCAGCGCCGCCGTCGCGTCGTCAAGCCACAGCTTCGTGGCGTTGTCGTCGAGGTGCGGGCGCACCTCGCGATTGACGCGGGCATGGTAGTCGTTCAGCCACCTCAGTTCCGCAGGACTGAGCATGGCCACATCGATCAGGCGGCGGTCGATCGGCGCCAGCGTCAGCGTCTCGAACGCATTCACCGGCTTGTCCGCGCCCGCGACGTCGGCGCCGATGACGAGTTCGAGGTTCTCGATCCGGATGCCATAGGCGTCGGCCTTGTAGTAGCCGGGCTCGTTGGAGAGAATCATGCCGCGCTTCAGCGGCGTGGTGCCCAGTTTGGAAATCCGTGCCGGGCCTTCATGCACCGAGAGGTAGCTGCCGACGCCGTGTCCGGTGCCGTGCTCGAAATCGAGGCCGGCCTGCCAGAGATGTTGCCGCGCGAAACTGTCGAGCTGTGCGCCGGTGGTGCCGTCGGGAAACACCGCGCGGGCAATCGCGATGTGGCCGCGCAGCACGCGGGTGAAACGGTCGCGCATTTCGCCAGTCGGCTCGCCGATCGCGATGGTGCGGGTCACGTCGGTGGTGCCGTCTTCATACTGCGCGCCGGAATCGATCAGCAGCAGGTCGCCGGGCGCGATGCGTCGGTTGCTCTTGCGGGTGACGCGGTAGTGCACGATGGCGCCGTTCGGGCCGGTGCCGGCGATGGTCGGGAACGAAACATCCTTCAACGCGCCGGTCTGCCGCCGGAAGGTCTCCAGCGCCTCGACGGTGTCGATTTCCGTCAGCGCCCCGGAGGGCGCTTCGCGATCGATCCAGGCCAGGAACCGCGCCAGCGCCACCGCGTCGCGCTGGTGCGCGGTTCGGGTACCGTCGATCTCGGTGAGGTTCTTCACCGCCTTGAGCTGGCTCACCGGATCGTTGCCGTGCACGGGCTTGCCGCCGGCAGCCGTGATCAGCCGGCTGAGTGCGTCCGCCGCGGTCGCGCTGTCGAGGGCGATGGCCGCGCCGCCACGCGCGAGTTCCGTCAACGCCGGCGTCAGCGCGTCGGGCTCCCTGACATCGGCGGAGCGTTCGAGATGGTCGCGGGTCAGGTTCGACAGCTTGCGATGATCGATGAACACGGTGGGGCGGCCGTCCTTCGGCACCAGTGCGTAGGAAAGCGGCAGCGGCGTATGCGAGACGTCGGCGCCGCGGATGTTGAAGGTCCAAGCCACCGCGTGGCTGTCCGACAGCACCAGCGCCTCGACGCCGAGCTTGCTGATTTCCAGCCGGATCCGCTTGAGCTTCTCGGCTTCTATCTCGCCGGAAAACTGCGTGCCGTGGATGGCGACGGGGCCGAGCGGCGGTGCCGGGCGCTCCGTCCAGACCGAGTCCAGCGGGTTGCTGTCGACCGCGATCAATTCCGCGCCGGCCTTGGCGCAGGCGGCGGCCAGCCGCTCGGCTGCCGCAGAAGTGTGCAGCCATGGATCAAAACCTAGGCGGTCGCCGGCGGAAAGATGCCGCGCCAGCCAATGTTCCGGGGGCGGATCGACCAGCGGCTCGATATGCCAGGCCTTGCGGTCGACCTGCTTGGCCGCCTGCAGCGTGTAGCGCCCATCGACGAACACGGCGGCCTCATGAACCAGCACGATCGCCATGCCGGCCGAGCCAGTGAAGCCGGTCAGCCAGGCCAGCCGCTCGTCCGACGGCGGTACATATTCATTCTGCTGCTGATCGGCGCGGGGGATCACGAAGCCCGTCAGCTTGCGGCGCGCCAGCTCCTCGCGGAACGCGCCGAGTCGGGCCGTCAGCGCCACGCCGCCTTCGGGTTCTTCGAACGTCTGGAAATGGGCTTCGAACATCGCGCGATCACTCTAGAGTTCAGCGCACATCTTCGCAATCCGCCACAATTTGGCATAATCCGTGCTTCAATAAGTCTGTCCACGTAGATTGGATGGAACGGTTTGGCATGCAGGCCGTTCGCTTATGCATACTGGAGGGCTCCAGGAGTGTTTCAACTCAACGAAGAGGGGATGCACGATGCCTGCTTTCACGTTTGAGAAAATTTCCCCGCCGGAAAATCCCGGCCCGGTCCCCCCGGTCGCAAACAAGAAGCAGCGCGGCGTTGTCGTCAAGATGCTCGACCGTTTCGCGGAAGCCCGCGTCAAGCGATCATTGAAGAAGGGTGTGATTGCCCGCAATCCGCAGCGGCCTGCCAAATAAGACCTTCAGTTTACCTTGCGCAGTAACAGGCTGCTCCAGCCCTCGATGCGCAGATGCCGTACCGGCACCAGGCCGCGCGCGCGATAGGCCGCGATCACCCCAGGGGCTTGAGGCGTCAGCAGTCCGGAGAGAATGACCAGCGCCGATGGTGCGAGATGCCGCGCCATCGGCGTCGCCAGTTGCCGCAGCGGATTGGCGAGAATGTTCGCCAGCACCAGATCGAACGGGGCGGCGGCTGCAAATTGCGGTGCCGCGAAGCCGGTGGCGCGGATAGGCCGCACCAGATGGCCCGATACGTTCAGCCTGGCGTTCTCGCGCGCGACCTGCACCGAGGGCGGATCGATATCGCTCGCCAGCACCTCCTCATGCAGTGCCTTCGCGGCGGCGATCGCCAGCACGCCGGTACCGGTGCCGAGATCGAGCACGCGGCGGGGGCGCCGGGCTTTCAGAACATGATCGAGCAGCAGCAGGCAGCCGCGCGTGGTGCCGTGGTGGCCAGTGCCGAACGCCAGCGCGGCCTCTATTTCGATGCCGATCTTGTTGGGTGCCACGCGCTGGCGGTCATGCTGGCCGTGCACGACGAAGCGCCCGGCCGGCACCGGGACCAAATCCTCCAGGCTGGCGCTGACCCAGTCCTTGGCCTCAACCGTATCGAAATCGATGGCGTTGGCGATGTCCGCCGTGGCCGCGCTGGTCACGAGTTCGCGCACCAGCGCCTGGTCCGGCGGATCGGCGAAATGCACCGTGACGTCCCAGCGGCCATCCGGCCGCTCGAACGCCGCGATCGCAGCCTGCCCCTCAAAGAAAACTTCGGTTAGCAAATCGACAACGCGCCGGGCGGCTTGCTCGTTTCCGATGGCAAAGCTGGCGCGGTGGGTGGGTGCGATGGAACTCATTGAAAAACCGTGTGAAAGTCAGTGGCGACGAGTTGACCGAGCTCGAATGATTCAAATTTGAGCAAATTTCATCGCGCGATTTCCCGAAAAATTACACCTCGTCTATTAGAACCACCTTAGGTTCCAATCCATAGGTTCCGCAGAGGAACTGGGGGCAGGCCCCGTTCTGAGCACACCAACCGAGGTCGAACCAGCCATGAAGTCCCTCATTGCGAAGTTTTTCAAGGACGAGTCCGGTGCCACCGCCATCGAATACGGCCTGATTGCCGCCGGCATCGCGATCGCGATCATCACCGCCGTGAACGGCGTCGGCAGCCAGCTGAGCGTCACGTTCAACAACATCTCCAGTTCGCTGAAGTAATCGCGTCCCTTTCGGGGGCCAGGTCAGGGCCGGGCGTATAAACGCCTGGCCCTTATCTTATTGTTCCCTCGACCTCGCGACACCGTCCACCGCTCGTCCACAGTCAATTCCGGGCGTTGTCAATCTGCTATCCACGGAGACGCAGGGGGCGGTCTCCACAGTCCGCGCACCGGATTTCAACTGCGGGATCCACAGACTTCTCCACGCCGTTATCCACCGGTTCTACCCAGCATCATCACAGGGTTCCGTCCCGGATATGAACTGGAACGCGAGCTTGGTCAAAGCGCGTCTAACCTTCCGCCAGCCTATCCGAACAGCGCGCGGTGATCGCCCAGGATCGCCCGCGCGGCGTTGTGGCCGGGCGCGCCGGTGACGCCGCCGCCGGGATGGGCGCCAGAGCCGCAATGGTAGAGGCCCTTCAGCGGCCCGCGATAGTCGGCGTGGCCGAGCATCGGCCGTGCCGAGAACAGCTGGTTGAGCGTCAGCGCGCCATGGAAGATGTCGCCGCCGAGCAGGCCGAACTGCCGCTCGAGGTCGAGCGGCGACAGCACCTGGCGGCCGATCACGCTTGCCGCAAAACCCGGCGCGTATTTGTCGACCGTCGCGATCATGAGGTCGGCGACCTCGTCGCGGTGATCGTCCCAGGACTTTCCGTCCGGCAGTTCCGGCGCGACATGCTGGCAGAACAGGCTCGCGACGTGCTGGCCGTCGGGCGCAAGCGAAGGGTCCAGCGTCGAGGGAATCAGGAGTTCGACCACCGGCTCGCGGCTCCAGCCGTGCGCGCGGGCGTCGAGCCACGCACGGTCCATGTAGCCGAGACTGGGCGCCAGGATGATGCCTGAGGTGAGATGATCGCCGGCTTCAGGTAGCGCGGAGAACGAGGGCAGGGCGGTGAGCGCGACATTCATCCGGAAGGTGCCGGAGCCGTTGCGCCAGCGCGCCATACGTTGGAGAAATTCGGGCGCCAGCGCTCCCGGCGGGATCAGCCGCGTATACAGCAATTTCGGATTGACGCCGGAAACAACGTATTTCGCACGGACGGCTTGGCCGTTGTCGAGCATGACCCCCGCGGCGCGGTCGCCTTCGACGATCACCTCGCGCACGCCGGCTTCGGTTTCGATTTCAACGCCGCGCCCGCGCGCCGAGCGCGCCATGGCCTGCGTGATCGCGCCCATGCCGCCGATGGCGTGACCCCATACGCCCTTCTTGCCGTTCACCTCGCCGAATGCGTGGTGCAGCATGACGTAGGCCGATCCGGCCGTGTAGGGGCTGGCATAGTTGCCGACGATGGCGTCGAAGCCGAACAGCGCCTTCACCAGGTCGTTCTCAAACCGTTCGTCGAGCATCTCGCCGGCCGAGCATGTGAACAGGTCGAGCAGGCTGCGCTGCTGATCCAGTGAGAGCTTGCGCAGGATGCCGGCCGTGCCCATCGCGTTGAACGCTTCGCGTATGGCACTGACGCCAAATCCCTCGACGAGGTTCGGCGGTGCGCGCAGCACGAACTGCCGCAGCACGTCGGCGATGGCCTCCAGTTCGCGCGAGAACGCATCGATCGCGGCCGCATCGCGCGGGCTGAGCTTTGCCACCGATTGCTGCGTGCGGCCCTCACCGGTCAGGAGATAGCTGCCGTCGGGCGCGGGCAGGAAGTTCTGCGCGCGGCGCTCGACGATGCGCAGGCCGTGCTCGGCCAGATTAAGGTCGGCGATGATCTGCGGGTTGAGGAGACTGACGGTGTAGGCCGCCACCGAATTGCGGAAGCCGGGATGGAATTCCTCGGTCACCGCGGCGCCACCGACCACCTTGCGGCGTTCGACAACTTTTACGCGCAGGCCCGCCGTCGCAAGATAGGCCGCGCAGGTGAGGCCGTTATGTCCCGCCCCAATGATGACAACGTCCGTCTCGTTCATGCCAGCTTCAGCTTCAAAAAGGTTTGATCGGAATCGGCGCAAAGCGCCGCATCGGTGCCTTCTTAACCCGCATTGCTCGCCGTGTCGCCCTATGCTCCATTGCGGCCGTCCGGTGGCCCTGCCGGAGTCTTGCCTCCGGCGCCCGCCGGTCTTCAGCCGGAGTTTTGATGACTTCTCCCGATTCGTCCGTTTTCCAGGACCTGCCTTCCGAAGGTCGGAACCGGCTGGTCCTGATTGTCTACACCGCGGCGATTTTCGTCAGCGCGCTCCTGCTGTTTTCGGTGCAGCCGTTGTTCACCAAGATGGTGCTGCCGCGGCTTGGCGGCTCGCCGGCGGTCTGGTCGGTGGCGATGGTGTTCTTCCAGTCGCTGCTGCTCGGCGGTTATGCCTATGCGCATTTTCTGATGCAGTTGCGCAATCGAGCGCTCCCGGTGGCGATCCATCTGGTACTGCTCGCGGTCGCGATGCTGACGCTGCCGCTGTCGATCTCGAGCGGGTGGGGCGATCCGCCGAATTCGGGCTATGCGTTCTGGCTGCTGGGGTTGTTTGCGGTATCGATCGGGCTGCCGTTCTTCGCGCTCGCCGCCAACAATCCTCTGCTGCAGGCCTGGTTCGTCCGCACCGGCCACCCCAACGGTCCCGATCCTTATTTCCTCTATGCGTCGTCGAATATCGGCAGCTTCCTGGCGCTGCTGTCCTATCCGGTGCTGCTGGAGCCGGTCTTCACGCTGCGTACGCAAAACCTGATCTGGACCGGCGGCTACGGCCTGCTGATCGTGCTGATCGCAACCTGCGGCGTCCTGCTATTTCGCGCGCCGGCCAATGCTGCTGACTTGAACATGCCGGCCGACGATGCCGAAGCGCCTGCGCCGTCGTGGATCCTGCGCGCCCGCTGGATTTTCCTGGCAGCCGTTCCCTCCGGACTGCTGATCGCGGTGACCGCGCATATTTCCACCGACGTCGCCGCCGCGCCGCTGCTATGGGTGCTGCCGCTGTCGCTCTATCTCCTGACCTGGGTGCTGGTGTTCCAGTCGCGCCCGCTGTTGCCGCACAAGTTCATGCTGATGCTGCAACCGCTGGCGATCATGGGGGTGATCCTGTTGTTGGCGATAGGCATCGATCAGAACCTGTTGCTGACGCTCGGCGGCCACCAGCTTTGCTTTTTCATCATCGCGATGGCTTGCCATGGCGAGTTGGCGCGCACCCGTCCGGCCGCGAAATATCTCACTGGTTTCTATGTCGCGCTGTCGTTCGGCGGCATGGTCGGCGGACTGTTCGCGGGGTTGATCGCGCCGTTTACGTTCTCCTGGGTAGCGGAGTATCCGATCCTGGTGGCGCTGGCGGTGCTGTGCCGGCCGCCGGCAGAGGAACGCTGGCCGAAATGGTCCCGCTGGTTCTGGCCACTGCTGGCCATCATTGCAGTGGCGCTGATCGCGCCGTCCTACAGCAGCGGCAAAATCTTCACATGGCTGGAGACCAATCGAGTCTACGTGATAGGCGCGGTTGCGATCGTCTCGATGATATTGGCGATCCTGCTCAAGGCGGATCGCTGGAAGCTGGCCGCCGTGGTGACGTTGGCGCTGGTGCTGATCCGGATGTATCCCTCGGACGACGGGAGGGTGGAGACCGTGCGCAGTTTCTTCGGCGTCCACAAGATCGTGGTGACGCCGAACGGCCAGTATCACGTGCTGATGCACGGCACCACGATCCACGGTGCCGAGAAATTCAGGAACGATGACGGTACGCCGGTCACCGGCCAGCCCGAACCGATCACCTACTATCACAAGGACGGCGGCATCGGTCAGGCGATTACGGCGATCCGCGAGCGCAAGGGCGCGCCGTTGCGCGTTGCCGTGATCGGGCTCGGCTCCGGCACGCTGGTCTGCGCCGCGGAGCCCGGCGAGGATTGGAAGTTCTTCGAGATCGACCAGACCATGGTCGATACCGCGCGCGATCCGAAATACTTCACCTACATCCAGTCCTGCCAACCGGACCTCGAGCCCGTGATCGGCGACGCGCGGCTGACCTTCGCGCGCGAGCCCGATGGCGTCTATGATCTGATCATTGTCGACGCCTATTCGTCGGATGCGATCCCCATCCATCTGGCGACCGAAGAGGCGATGGAGATCTACAAGTCCAAACTGGCGCCGCATGGCGCTGTCGTGATGCACGTGTCCAACCGGCATCTGGAACTCTCCAGCGTGGTCGTCGGCATTGCCGACGCCAACGACATGAAGAGCTGGGTCTACAGCGAGGATTCCGGCCGCGACAACGAGTACATCTTTTCCACCTCGGTCGTCGCCTCGGCGCGGGACGAGGCCGATGTCGGCAAGCTGGCCTCGTCGGGGCAATGGGCGATGACGGAGGCCGAGGACAACCAGCGGGTCTGGACCGACGATTATTCCAACGTGCTGGGCGCCGTGTGGCGGCGGCTCAGGAAAGGCGAGGAATAGATGACGGGCAGGCCGCGGACGCCGTGACTGCCGGCCGGCAAGATCTCACTCGATACGGATTTCGTCGTCGTCGCGGGCGGCGCGCTGCTTGTCCGACGGTTTCGCCTTGCTGGCCTCGAATTGCGTGAACGCGTCGAGCGCGTGGCTCGCGTACATCACCGACGGCCCCGCGCCCATGTAAATGGCCATTCCGAGCGTCTCGCTGATTTCCTCCTTCGTGGCCCCCTGTTCCACGCAGGCCTTGACGTGAAAGGCGATGCAGTCGTCGCATCGCACGGCCACCGCGATGCCGAGCGCGATCAGTTCCTTGGTCTTGCCGTCCAGCGCTTTTGAGACCGTCGCCGCCTTCGCAATGCCCGCAAACGCCTTCATGACGTCGGGGGCCGCACCGCGAAGGCCGCGCAGGAGGACGCTCAAATCGGTGGTTTGTTGCGGCCAATTGGTCATCGGTTTTGCCTTGTGGTTTGTCGACAGAATATATCCAGAAGGGCGTCGGCCGGCATTGCGATGGATCAAGGCAGCCGCGATCGCACCTTTGCGATCGTGTCGGGTGCGCCTATGATTTTTCGCGACTGTCGAACCCAACGGAACCATCATGGCCAATTTCACGCCGGTATCGGCCGCCATTGGCGGCGCCCTGATCGGGCTCTCTGCCGTCCTGCTGATGTTGTTGACCGGCCGGATCGCCGGGGTCAGCGGCATCTTCAGTGGCCTCCTGAATTTGCGCAGCGAGGATAAAGGCTGGCGCATCGCCTTCATTGCCGGGCTCATACTGGCTCCCGTCGTTGCGGGCTTCGTCGGCCATGGGATGGCGGCGCCGAAGCTGCCGGCCAGCTGGGCCGTTCTTGTCGTCGCCGGATTGCTGGTCGGCTTCGGCTCGCGGCTTGGCGGCGGCTGCACCTCCGGACACGGCATTTGCGGAATAGGCCGGCTATCGCCGCGCTCGATCACGGCCACGATCGTCTTCATGGCGACGGCGGTCGCTACCGTCGCGGTCACACGTCATGTGATGGGAGGCTGAGCCATGTGGATCGTCGCTCCCTTGCTTTGCGGCCTGATCTTTGGCGCGGGCTTGTTGATCTCAGGCATGGTGCAGCCGGACAAGGTCCTGAACTTCCTGGACGTCTTCGGCGCGTGGGACCCGAGCCTCGCCGTGGTGATGGTTGCAGCGCTCGCGGTGGCGGTGCCGGGCTTCATGCTCGCCAGCCGCCGTTCGCAGCCTTGGCTCGCCCCGCAATATTTCTGGCCCGGCAAGACAGCTATTGATCCGCCGCTGGTCGCGGGTGCCGCGCTGTTCGGCATCGGGTGGGGGCTTGTCGGGCTGTGCCCGGGACCGGCGCTGGAAAGCCTCGCGACGCTATCGCCCGGGGTCATCGTCTTCGTTGTCGCGATGGCCGCAGGCATGGTGCTTCACGACACCTGGCAGCGGTCGCGGGTGTTGGCGCAACGCGACCGCCAGCTTGCACGGGCCGATGGGTGATATTGCGGCGCGCATGATCGCGCGGCCGACGCAGCTTCGCTCCGTTAGTCCTGATAGCTGTACTGGCCGCGCTGCTGGTAATATTGCTGCCGCGGCTGATAGTAGTAGCCCTGCGGCGCAGGCGCATAGCCGCGGTTGCCGTAGGACTGCTGCTGCTGCTGATAGGCCTGGGTATCGTAGATGCGGCGGCCGGGCGCGGGGTAGCGGGCTTCGCTCGAAGAACCATCGGCGGGATAGATGTAGCCATCGTTGACCCGGGCCTGTGGCGCGATGCGCTGCTGTTGCGGCGTGATCACGACGGGATCGCCTGCGGACTCGGATTGCTGCTCATACTGCTGTTGCGGGGCACGTCGCGCGACCGCTGTGTTGGAGCGCCGCGGATTGCGCGCCAGTGCTACCTGCGACGAGCCGCTCAGCATCACCGTGGTGTTGAGCACGCCTTGTTCCTTGACCAGCGCGAAGAGCTTTGCGGCATGCTCGCGCGACAGCCGCACGCAGCCATGCGAGGCCGGGCTGCCGAGGCGGTTGACGGAATCGGTGCCGTGGATGGCATGGCCGACCTTCGTGAAGAAGATCGAGTGCGGCATCGGCGCCTCGTCGAATTCCTTGG
>PNLC01000072.1 GCA_013822885.1 Bradyrhizobium sp. | reverse complement strand
GGCGAGGTCCTTGAGTGCTTTTGTGGCGGTCTCAGCCAACTGCGGGATGATCTCGATGGTGCAGACCTTCCGCGCCAGGTGCGCGAGGACGGCGGCCTGATAGCCGGAACCGGTACCGATCTCGAGCACGACATGGTCGGGCGCGACCTCGGCCAGCTGCGTCATCAGGGCGACGATGAAGGGCTGCGATATGGTCTGGCCAAGGCCGATCGGCAGCGGCCTGTCCGCATATGCGACCGGGCAGGATCGCTCGGGTATGAACAGATGGCGTTTCGTTTGCCCGATGGCCTCGAGGACCCTTTGCGAAAAGCCCTGCTGTCCCAAAACCGTGGGGTGGGACCGGGCGTAGTCCTTGATGGTTTCGACCATGGCGGCGCGGTCGCGGACGCATTGTGCGTCCTCCTGCGCGGTCGCATCCCGCGCGGCGACAGCCATGGAAAGCACCAGCAACAGCAAGGTCTTCATGATTGATGCCTCCCAAAGTCGGGAAAAGCGCCTGTCCACATCATGCCCGGGCTTGTCCCGGCCATTCACGTCATTAAAACTGGCTGCAAGCAACAAGAACGTGGATGGCCGGGGGCGCAGACGCGTGTACGTAGCCCGCACATGTGCTGCCATGGCCGGCCAGGACGAAGGACGGAAACGACAAACGCCATGCTCACCGAAGCCGCCACCTACGACGAGCTCTATCGCAATTTCCGCTGGGACATTCCCGAGCGCTTCAACATCGCCATCGCGTGTTGCGACCGCCATGCCGACGGCACCGGCCGGCTCGCGCTTGTCTATGTGGACGAGGAGGGCGCGACGACGCGCACGTCGTTCGACGAAGTCGCGGAGATGTCGCGGCGCTTCGCCAATGTTCTCGAGGCCGATGGCCTCGTGCGCAGCGACCGCGTCGCGGTGTTCCTGTCGCAATCCCTCGAATTGCCGATCGCGCATTTTGCGGCGTTCCGTTCCGGGATGATTTCGATTCCTTTGTTCGCATTGTTCGGCGAGGATGCGCTGGAATTCCGCCTGTCGAATTCGGAAGCGAAGGCTATCGTCACCGATGAGGGCGGTTGGGAGAAGTTAGCAAAAATCCGCGATCGTCTTCCGGCGCTGAAAAATGTCTACGTGATTGGCGACCGTACGACCGCGGGAACCAAATCGTTCTGGTCTGAGATCAAGGCGGCCTCGCCGGATTTCGCGACCGTGGATACCTCATGCGACGATCCCGCGCTGATCATCTACACGTCAGGCACTACCGGAAATCCAAAGGGCGCGCTGCACGCCCATCGCGTGGTGCTCGGCCATCTGCCGAATGTCGAGATGTGCCACAACTTCCTGCCGCGCCCGGGCGACCTGATGTGGACGCCGGCGGACTGGGCCTGGATCGGCGGGCTGATCAATTGTCTGTTCGCGTTCTGGTACCACGGCATTCCCATGGTCGGGCATCGCGCGCGAAAATTCGAGCCGCAGGCGGCGATGACGATGATGGCGGAGCTCTCCATCCGCAACGTGTTCCTGCCGCCGACTGCGCTGAAGCTGATGCGGCAGGCGGGCGTGATGAATCCCGGCCTGAACCTGCGCAGCATCTTCACCGGCGGTGAATCGCTCGGCGGCGAATTGCACGGCTGGGTGCGCGAGACCTTCGGCATCGATGCGCATGAAGTGTTCGGCCAGACCGAATGCAATCTCGTGGTCGGCAGCAACTCGAACCTGTTTCCGATCCGGCCCGGATCGATGGGCAAGGCGACGCCGGGCTTCGATGTCCGCATCGTCAACGACAAGGGCGAGGAACTGCCGCGCGGTCAGCGCGGCATCATCGGCGTGCGCCAGCCGTGCCCCTGCACCATGATCGAATACTGGAAAAATCCGGAAGCGACCGCGAAGAAGTACGCCGGCGAGTTTCTCCTGACCGGCGATCTCGGCATCCAGGATGTGGACGGCTATTTCTGGTACGTCAGCCGCGAGGACGACGTCATCACCACGGCCGGCTATCGCGTCGGCCCGTCGGAGATCGAACATACCCTGATGAAGCATCCGGCGGTGGCGATGTCGGCCGTGGTCGGCATTCCCGATCCGATCCGCACCGAGTCCATCAAGGCCTGGATCGTGCTGCGCCCCGGCTTTGCGGCGAGCGATACGCTGGCGCGCGAGATCCAGGAATTCGTCAAGGTGCAACTTGCCGCCCACGAATATCCGCGCTTCGTGCAGTTCGCCGAAACGCTGCCGATGACCGCAACAGGCAAGGTGCTGAGGCGGGAATTGCGGGGGCTGGGATGACCGCGACAAATTCTTGCTGTCGTCCCTGCGAACGCATTGCGAACGCAGGGACCCATACGCCGCGGCTTTCGTTGTGTGATACGATATTGGCCGCAGCGCCCACCGAAAGATCACGCGGTATGGGTCCCTGCGTTCGCAGGGACGACCCGTGAGGGTGCGCTGGCCAGTATCGATTCACTCAGCCTCCAGCGCCGAGCGCAGCACCGCCGCCAGTTCGTGGCGGCGATAGGGCTTGTTCAATATCCGCACTTCATGACCCAACCCGTCGGACGCTTCGACTGGATGTTCGGTGTAGCCGGAGGTCAGCAGGATCTTCAAACGGGGCCGCAGGCGTGTAGCTTCTTTTGCCAACTCCGGCCCGAACATGCCGCCGGGCAATACGACATCCGAGAACAAAAGATCGATCTTCTCCGGCCCGCGCAGGATATCGAGGGCCGCGGGTGCATTGCGCGTTACGATGACGCGATAGCCGAGCGCTTTCAATTCGCTCTCGACGTACGCGCGCACCATGGCGTTGTCCTCGACAACGAGAATGGCTTCGTTGACGGCAGCCGTTGCGCGCTGGCCAACGGAAGGCGCGGCGTTCGTTTGCGGCGCGCCTGCGCGGGGGAAGAAAAGCCTGACTGCGGTGCCCTGTCCCGGGCCGGAGCGGATCTGCATCGAGCCGCCGGATTGCTGGGCGAACCCGTAGACCATGCTCAGGCCGAGGCCGGTGCCCTTGCCCACCTCCTTGGTGGTGAAGAACGGTTCGAAGGCGCGGCCGGCGACCTCGGCGGACATGCCGCTGCCGGTGTCGGTCACGGCAACCATGACGTAGTCGCCGGGCCGCGCGTCGCCGTTGACGTCCACGTCGGATTCAGTCAGCGAGGTGTTGCGCACCTCGACCGTCAGCTTGCCGCCCGATGGCATGGCGTCGCGCGCGTTGAGCACGAGGTTGAGCAGGGCAGATGCCAGTTGCCCGGGATCGACGCTGGCGAGCCACAGGCCGCGGTCGAGCAGGAACTCGCACTCGATATGTTCGCCCAGCGTCCGCCGCAGCAATTGTTCCATGCCGAGAATCTTCTCGCCGATGTCGATGTCCTTGGGCATCAGGGGCTGCTTGCGGGCGAAGGCGAGCAGGCTGCGCGTCAGGTCGGCGCCGCGTTCGGCGGCGGTTGCGATGTCGTCGGCGATCTTGTGCAGTTCCTTGTGGGCCGCCAGCCGCTCGGCGAGATGCTCGGCATTGCCCAGGATGACGGTGAGCAGATTGTTGAAATCGTGCGCCACGCCGCCGGTGAGCTGACCCATCGCCTCCATCTTCTGGGACTGGCTCAGTTTCTGATTGAGCTCGTCGATGGCGGCGCGCTGCCGCTCGAGCGACTCGGCGGTGCCGTTGAGCAGCGTCATCAGCCCGCCCAGTTCGCCGCCCGGATAGGGCGGAGAAATTCTTGCGCGGAGATCGCCAAGTCCGAGTTTCGTCGCCATGGCGGCGAGGCGTCCGACCTGGCGGCCGACGCCCATGGTCGCGAGGAGCCATACGCCCGCGAGCAGCAGCAGCGAGGCGACCGCAAGAATGGCCGTGTCCTCGTAAAGGCGGCGGTTGGCGGCGGCGAGCAGACCGTCCTTCGATCTTCCGATCAGGATGTGGAGGCCGGCATCGCGTATCGAAGGCGAGCGGGCGACGGCCCAGACATGGGCTCGGCCGTCGCGGTCGGTCAATTCGCGGAACGGTTCGCGGTTAGGGTCCTCGGCAAACCTGAACAGCTCCGAATCCGCAATCGATGTGCCCGCGGGCTCGGTCCAGCTCCCTCCATGGGGCGCAACGAGGACCGTGCCTTTGCGGTCGACGAGCAGAACCTCGTTGTCGCTGGCCAGCCGCTTGTCGTGATACTCGGCGAATTTCTGCAGGTTGAACGAGGCGAGCAGGATGAATTTCAACTGCCCTGATTCGGCGCGTACAGGGTAGGCGATCTGCAGCACCGATGTTCCCGTCAACCGGCCGAACACGGGCTGCAGCGTGACGACGCCGTGCGCCATCAGCGCCTGCCTGAAATATTCACGATCCCTGAGATCGAGGGTGCGGTCGGTCCGCAGCGAGTCGCAGAACAGGCCGCCCTCCGGAGTGATGGTGAGTATCCCGGTAAACTGCGTGTATTCCTCGCGCACGGCGGACAGGAACGCCGAACAGGTCGCCTTGTCATTGGTGTCGAGGTCGCGGGCGCGCGCCAGGCCGTAGTGAAGCTGGGCCGTGCCCTGGATCTTCTCGTCGAGATCTCCAGAAATATCGTTTGCCGTGGCCG
Organism: Bradyrhizobium sp.; assembly: GCA_013822885.1. Taxonomy (GTDB): domain Bacteria; phylum Pseudomonadota; class Alphaproteobacteria; order Rhizobiales; family Xanthobacteraceae; genus Bradyrhizobium. Next base: position 7,532 of record PNLC01000072.1, on the reverse strand, counting down.
ACAGGCTGATCAGCGCGGCGTCGATTTCGCTGGTGCGATTCTGGATGAAGCGCACCGCCACGAGGATCGCCGGCACCAGCATTGCCACGATAACCAGTATCAGCAGCCGGGTACGCAGGCTCATCGGTCCGTCGTTCCGCGCTTGAAATGGTGATTCCCGTGGCAATCATTAATGTTATCCTGCGCCTCCAACAATAGCCGCGGAGCAGGGGTTCCTGCTGCCGGAAGCCCGACGCCGAGCACTACGGGGTCGTGATGCCCAACTCCCGCAACGCGGCCAGCATCCGCTCCGGCGGCGCCTTCGTGATCGCCGGTGCATGGCCCGTTTCCAGCACGCTCTTGAGGCTGGAGAGAATGGCCGGCCAGCCCGCGCGTCCGCCGGACAGGATGTCGTCGCTGATCGGACGGTCGTGCGATTGCAGCATCGTCAGCTTCACGGCATCCCCCGCCTGTTCGATCTCGTAGGTCACGAGCGTCGGCCCAAGTTTTTCCACCAGCGCCGGCCAGTTGACGTTCCAGGTCACCGTGAGCTTTTTCGGCGGATCGCATTCGATCACCTCGCCGCGGATATGCTCCGCACCATCGGGCGCGCGGGCGATGAAGGCGCCGCCGACCTTCAGGTCGGCCTCGATTGCAAAGCCGGAGAAATATTGCCGGCTGAACTCGGCGGTCGTCAGCGCCTGCCACACCCTTTCGGGCGTGGCGGCGATGTAGATCGTGTAGACGATGGCAGGCTTGAAATTTTCAATATTCATCACGCTTACTCGTCACGCTTTTCCAGTTGCCGTTTCAATTCGCTGAGCGCGGCCAGTTTGCCGCGCTCGAATTTCCTGATCCATCGCTCGCCGATCTGGTGGATCGGGACCGGGTTGAGGTAGTGCAGCTTCTCGCGGCCATGCCTGATCGTGCTGACGAGATTGGCCGCTTCGAGAATCCCAAGGTGCTTGGTGACCGCCTGCCGTGTCATGGCGAGGCCGTCGCAGAGTTCGTTCAAGGTCTGTCCGTTCCTGGCGTGAAGCCTGTCCAGCAGCGCGCGCCGCGACGCATCGGCCAGCGCTTTGAAGACTTCATCCATGGAGGATGACAATAGGCAACTGAAAGGTTGCATGTCAAGCGAGGCGGCTAAGCGCGCGCTGTCGGCCCGTCGCATTCAGGCGGAATAAGATCACGCTAACGACTCACCGCTGCCACATCCCGCACATGATCGGGCGGCGAGATGACGCGAGTGACGTCGTTCGACTGGCGGATGTACCCAGGTTCGGCGATCCAGGAAGCCCCCGGAAATCAACTCCGGGGGCTTCCTCGGCTTTGACGACACCATTTGCCGGGAACTACTGTATCCAATGCTGCGCACCCTGGTTGCTTCCGCCGTCCTGATGGCCATCACGATCATGCTGCTGCACGCGACCCATCACGGTGCGCATGCAAGATCCGCCCCGCATTGCGGCTTCTGGACCGATATCGAGGCGGGGCTGTCGTGCCGCTAGGGCGAGGGCTGTGGCGACGTCTTTTCAGATGCAGCCGACATCGCTGACCATCGGTCGTTGAAGTCCGCGGCCGCTTGCCCATTGGCTTCGACTGCCATGTCTTGGACCGCCATGTCTTGCGGCGACGTCGTGCCGGCGGCGACGACGATGCCCTTGGTCCAGGGTGTGTGCGACCTGACGGTGGCGACTGCGGCGACGGCGGCAAGCAAGGCAACAGCCACAAAGCCGGTAATCGTTCGATGCTTCGTCATCAGAACCTCCTGCGGTCCCAAAGCCCACCTAACGTGGGTCACAGGAACTTCGTGATGGGTTCAATGATGACGCCGCGAGCGCCGATCGCGCCGAAGGTCTAGTCGGACAACGATGCTGCCCGAATTCAGATCGTCTGGGAGCGGGCCGGGCAGATTCCATCGTAACGGACATGGAACCGCCGGCCATTCCGCTAACTCGCAACGCTCGCTGACTGAATTCGGACTTGTGCTGTCCGGGAACATCGGACCGGTAAACCAAACTTGAACGCGTGGCGCTCACTCGGGCTGCCCCAACCGATGCAACTTTGGCATTGTTGCTGCATTGCAGGCGGCTGCGGAGGCCAGCAATGACGAAAGACATCTTTGTGATTTGCGCCGGAATGCTGGCGGTCGGTGTCGGGGTGTGGACGTTCTGGGGTAGTCCGCACGCTGCAATGCCTGTGAGGACCGAGGCGGTGCGCATCCTTGCCGATGATCCGGCATTGAAGCGCGCCTCCGAGATGGACCCCTACATGCGGACCGAGCGTTGAGCGAGTCTAGAAAGCGGCCGTGCCGAGGCGATGTTCATAAACCCGGCACATTCCGGCGATACCGTTTCGCCATTGGAACGAAATCATTTTGAGTTACGACATGAGCGGATTTTCTTTTCGATTGGCGGCGGTATCGATTGTGCTTGGATTGGTGGTATGGGCGACGCTAGGTCCGCCAAAACCGTCCGCGCCTCATTTCAAGACCACACGCCTGCAGTGAGCGTTCGCCTCGCCGGGCGTGGCACCTGAAGCCGGTTGAAAATCAAGCGCGTCGCAATGCCAATTGCCGCGCCGCGGGGACGTTGCTCTCGACAAAATCCCTGACATGCTCCGGCACCGGCTCGCCGGCGATGTCGCAGCGATCCTCGATGACCTGTGCGACATCCCTGGAGACGTCATTGGCCCAATGCTCCAGCGTGTTGAAGGCCACAACGCGAACGGGATCGTTGAACTGTCCTGTCAGAAAATCATGGATGACAGCTTCAAGATCGGTCCGCTCGATCTCGGTCTCGCGGTAGACGCTGCCGCTGCCAAACCGATCGACCACGAGATACACCGTTTGATCCGCGCCGTAGGGCACGGTGCCCGGCGACCACTCCGTTCGGGACATCGCAATGCTCCAACCCAACAGATACTCAACCGATCGCTGACGGGTAAGTTCCATTTCGCAGCACCATGATGCATAATGATCGCATCGCCCTCCCGCCGAGTACCTTCCCATGTCGCTTCAAGCCTATCTCGCCTTCGTCGTCGCGTGCATTGCTCTGGCGCTGATACCGGGCCCGGTGGTCACGCTGGTGATCGCCAACGGCCTGCGCTACGGCACCCGCGCCGCGCTGACCAACATCGCAGGCGTCCAGGCCGGGCTGACGATCGTAATCGTCATCGTCGCTGTCGGATTGACCACGCTGATGGCGACCATGGGGTATTGGTTCGACTGGGTGCGGTTTGCCGGGGCTGCCTATCTGGTCTGGCTCGGCATCAAGCTCATTCGCTCGCCGGTCGAAGGCGTCGATACCGATGAGCCGCCGCCACCGCCGCGCGGCGGGTTTTTCCTGCAGGGGTTTCTGGTGCTGCTGTCGAACCCGAAGGTGCTGGTGTTCTTCGGCGCGTTCATTCCGCAGTTCATGGACCTGAGCAAGGATCATTTCTCGCAGGTGGCGCTGCTCGGCTTCACCTTCATGGTCACGGGCGCCGTTACCGATTCGATCTTTGCGCTGCTGGCCGGGCGGGCAAGATTGTTCTTCTCCAGGCAGCGGACACGGCTGCTGTCGCGCATCTCCGGCGGCTTCATGATAGGCGGCGGCATCTGGCTGGCGCTGACGCGGGCGCGGTAGTCCCGCAAAGCACTACTCAAAAGAGCGGCCGTCTAACCACCGGCGACGGTATCGCGTCTTTAGGGGTTCACAGCCTTGGTCAACTGCTGCGGATGCAGCATCTGTTCGATCTCGGCGAAAACGCGCGCCAGCCGCTCCGCCCACGCCGTCTCGCCCGCGGGATCCGAGATCAGGTCCTGGCGGATTTCGATGCCGGTATACATCAGGCCTCTCGCCTCGGCATGCACGGGAATGGTGTAGTCGGTCTCGTCGCTCACCGCATAGGGCTCGTTGTCGCCGACGACGAGGTCGCCCTCGGCGCGCAACAGCTTCAGCAGCAGCGGCGGCAGATGCGTGTCGCGGTGATAGAGCGTGCCGATGTGCCACGGCCGCGCGATGCCCGCATAGACGGGCGTGAAGCTGTGCAGCGACACCAGCACCGTTGGCAGGCCGGCGCCCTCGCGCTGATCGATGATCTCGTCGATGCGCCGGTGATAGGGATCGAAGATCTGGCCACGCCGCATCGCGGCAGCCTCGCGCGAGATGCCCTCGTTGCCGGGGATCGTCGTGGCCTCGCTGATGCGCGGGATCGAACTTGCGACTTGCGGCGGGCGGTTGCAGTCGATCACCAGCCGCGAGTAGCGCTGTACGATCAGATGGGCGTCGAGATGCCTGGCGAGTTGCTCCGCGACGCCGGCAATGCCAATGTCCCATGCGATGTGGCGCGTCAGTTCGCTCGCGGGCACGCCGAGATCGCCGAGCGCGCGTGGGATCAGCCTTCCGTAATGGTCGCCGGTCAGCAGAAACGGCGAGCGGCCTGCCTCGTTAAATTCCTGCACCGGTGGAACATCTTCCGCGCTGAGGAGTAGTGCTGTGTCGCCGGCATAATTCAAAGCATTCCTCCTCAAAACGCTGCCTATCGAAGCGGCATATCGATCTGGAATTGGGCAGGTTTGGGTCTAGATTAACGCGATCAGAATCGATGATTATTTGACGATGCCGCTCCTGACAATCAACCACAAGACCATTTATCGCTACACGCGTCCGGTCGCGTTCGGCGAACACCGAATCATGCTGCGTCCGCGCGACGGCCACGATCTGCGGGTGCTTTCGGGAGACCTCGAGATCGAGCCCCAGCCGATGCGGCTGCGCTGGATTCACGACGTGTTCGGCAACAGCGTCGCGATCGCGACCTTCGACGAGCGCTCCGAGACGTTGTCGTTTACCTCGTCGGTGACGGTCGAGCATAATCCGGAGGACGAGTTCGCGCTGACCGCGGACGATCCCGCCTATTTCTATCCATTCCTCTACGGCGATGAGGAGTTTCCCGACCTGCTGCAATTCATCACGCCGCAATATGGCGATCCGAATGGTGAACTGTCGGCGTGGGCGCGGAAGTTTCTCGACTCCGAAGGACCGACACCGACTTTCAATATCCTCAGCGGCATGACCCATGGCATCCGCGAGGCTTTCAGGTACCGCAAGCGCCACGAGCAGGGCACCCAGCATCCGCTCGACACGCTGCAGACCGGCTCCGGCACCTGCCGCGATTTTGCGCTGTTCATGATCGAGGCGCTGCGGCGTCTCGGCATCGCCGCGCGCTTTGTGTCCGGCTATCTCTTCATTCCCGGCGACAGGGCGCACGGCTATGTCGGCGGCGGTTCCACCCATGCCTGGGTGCAGGTGTATCTGCCGAGCGCCGGCTGGATCGAATTCGATCCGACCAACGGCATCGTCGGCACCCGCGATCTCGTTCGGGTCGCGGTGGCGCGCGATCCGCGCCAGGCGGTTCCGCTGCACGGCACTTATCTCGGGTCGCCCGATGCCTATGCCGGCATGGAGGTTCACATCAACGTCGTTTCGGTCGGCGAAGGGCCGCGCGAAACGCAAGCCACGGAGAAGGTCTGACCATGGAGATCAAGGTCGGCTTCGAGTTAGCGTATGCGGCGGTGCAGCCGACACCGATGGTGATCATGCTCAGCATTCACCCGTCGCGCTTTTCGGACATCGTCGGCACCGAACGCATCGTCGCCGAGCCGAACGTGCCGATCGGCTTTTACCGCGACAGCTTTGGTAACGTCTGCGGTCGCCTGGTCGCGCCCGCCGGCGGCGTGACGCTGCGCGGCGATGCACTGGTGCGCGATTCCGGCCTGCCTGATGGCGTGGTGCCGACCGCACAGCAATTGCCGATCGATCAATTGCCCGATGAGGTCCTGCAATATTTGATGCCGAGCCGCTATTGCGAGACCGACAAGCTCACCGACGTCGCCTGGTCCCTGTTCGGCAACACGCCGGCCGGCTGGGCGCGGGTGCAGGCCATCGTCGACTTCGTGCACAATCACGTCACCTTTGGCTACCAGCACGCGCACCACATGAAGTCGGCGCATGACGTCTACGAGCAGCGGGCGGGCGTCTGCCGCGACTTTGCGCATCTGGCGCTGACCTTCTGCCGCTGCATGAACATCCCGGCGCGCTACTGCACAGGCTATCTCGGCGACATCGGCGTGCCCCGCGATCCCGCGCCGATGGATTTTTCCGGCTGGTTTCAGGTCTATCTTTCCGGGCAGTGGTACACCTTCGACGCCCGCCACAACGTGCCCCGCATCGGCCGCATCCTGATGGGCACCGGCCGCGATGCCGCCGACGTCGCGCTGACAACGAGCTTCGGGCGAATGGATCTGGTGAAGTTTTTCGTCATCAGCGACGAGGTCGTGCCGGCGTAGACGTGGCCGTCATTGCGAGGAGCGCAAGCGGGTTCGCTGTCATTCCGGGATGGTGCGTTAGCACCAGACCCGGAATCTCGAGATTCCGGGTTCGATGCTTCGCATCGCCCCGGAATGACTGTATGTAACCCCCATGATTTCAGATAGTCTCTTCGTCTACGGCACGCTGATGCGCGGCTTCGACCATCCGATGGCGCAGTTGCTATCGCGTAGCGCGGACTATCTCGGGCAGGCCACCTGCCGCGGCCGGCTCTATCTCATCAAGCACTATCCGGGGCTGATGCTGTCTGACGAGCCCGCGGACATCGTGTTCGGCGAATTGTACCGCCTGCGCGACCGCGATGCGCTGCTCGGCGAACTCGACATGTATGAAGCCTGCGGCGAGGGCTTTCCGGAGCCGACCGAATATATCCGCCGCATGCTGCAGGTGACGCATGAGGACGGCACCGCAAGCGAGGCCTGGACCTACCTTTACAACTGGCCCGTCACCGGCCTGCCGCTGATCGCTTCGGGAAAATTTATGGAGCAGTGATACCCGTGTCGCGGACGCGGTGCAGCGCTGCGCAGCATCCGGGCACGAGAAACGATCACCCCGCATCCAGCCGTTCGCGCTCCACCCTGATGTCCACCTCGCGGTCGACATATTTCCACTCCTCGGTCGCGCGCAGCGTGGCGACCAGTTCCTCGAATGCCTCCGCATGCGAGGGCTCGTATTCGAACCAGGTCAGGAAATCGAAGGGCTCGCCGAGGTCGCGGCAGTGATAGAGCTGGCGGGCGACCGCCGGCAGATATTTCAGGCTGCTTTCGATGTGGTGCGACTTGTCCTCGAAAATCTCCCGCCGTTGTTCCTGCGTCAGTTCCCACCACGCCGCGGATTTCCTGATCGGGATCAGCGCCGCCGAGGTCGCCTCGGGGCGGCCGAGCGGGGCCTGCACGGCAACGAGTTTCTCCTTTTCGGCGCGCTCGGTGTAGCGGACATGGCTGGCGACCCCGGCGACCCGCCACGAGATGAGCGAGGGCAGGATCGGCAGCGCGATCGAGGACGAATGCACGATCGACAGCGAAGGCGTCCGCGCCATCCCCGCGCCCTTCGCCGCCGCCACCCGCGTCACCCGCCACGCCCCGCTCTGTCCGCCCCGGAAAACCGTAAACATGGCCGCATGGAAGCGCGGAACCGGATTCGGATCAAGCACTCACCGTCATTCCGGGGCGATGCGCAGCATCG
>PNLC01000071.1 GCA_013822885.1 Bradyrhizobium sp. | reverse complement strand
CGGCATCCGCACCCTCTATGAAAGCGAAGCCTTCCCGCTGCCGCGCCGTCCGCGCGCGGCCGCCTGCGCCGAAGACAAGGCCGACGCGGCCTAAAGATTCCGCCAATAACAGACACACAGCCCCCGGATCGTCTCCCGGGGGCATGTTTTTTGATGCCATGTTTTTGAGCGCTACAGGCGCGGCTGCTTGTCGAGCCAGCGCTTTAGCATCCGCACATTGCGGACGTTGGCGCGGAACATGACGTCGAAGGCGTCGCCCGCCACCGGCACCAGCCCGACCACACCATCGACCGCGACATTGCCGAGCATCCGCGCGGTGATGTGCCAGGGCGCGCCGAGCGCCCGCGCCTCGCGCACCACCCACAGCGAAATCGCCGTCGTGATGATGTCGCCGACGACCGGGATCAGGCCGATCAGCCCGTCGATGCCGTAGCGGAACTTGGTGCCCGGCACGATAAAGGCGACGTCCAGCAACTTCGCCAGCGCATCGAGCCTTGCCAGCCGCTGCTCGCGCGTCAGGTCGCCGAACGGATTGGCGCTGGAATGGGCGAAATCGAACTGAAATCCCTCGAACTGCGAACGCAGGCTCGGATCGGGGATCTCGCGCCCTTCCTGGTCGATCACAGGGCCACGGCCCGCCGCACGCCTTCGCTTCGGCTGCTCGTTCCGCGAACGCGAGGGCGAAATGATATCGTCGTTTGTCATGGTCATCACATGGTAACGCCGATACGAGGCGCAAGTTGCGTCAAATCATCACGATGCAATCGGCCTATTTCCCCCGCGGCCGTCAGCGTCACGCCGACCGGCGGCTGAAGCCGGTGGCGGCCGCCGAGCAGGCAATCCCGTTCTCGCGCCCTCCCGACACCTGACGGGATTTTCCTGACATCCCAAATCAGGCGTCATTTCTATTATCGCCTGCGTTGCGCCGGGGCAGCGGGAAGGCGCAGCAGACCGATCCACACCATCGCGACCATCTTGGGGCACGTCGACAGCGGCAAGGGGTGCAGGCAGGTGAAAAAATTCGCCGATCTCGCGATTACGTTTCTCTTCGCCTCGGCCAGTGCTGCGGTCGTGGCGTACGTGATCGCGCACATCGCCCATCACGATCTCGGCTTCTCCCGATCCGCGCTTCGCGAGCAGGCGCTGATATGTGCCGCGCTCGTCGTCGGCCTTGTCACCATCGAATTGCTCGCAAGCAAGGAGAGATAGCGATGAAGGTCATGGACCTGGCTGTCATGCTTGTCGTCTTCGTCGGGAGCGCCGGCCTGACTGCATTGTTCACCGTGCTGTTCATCCATTACGGGCTCGGCGTTCCGCCATCCGTATTGCGTCTCAACGCGCTGATCTCGGCCGGGGCGCTGAGCTTCGTGCTTGCGGTGGCGCTCGTCGGGGGGGACGGGAAGGAAGATTAGGTTCGCACTACCGGGGACACTCAATGCAATACGGGGGACAAATGTTCAGGCGAAAGGCAGTCGTAATTCAACCAATGGCGTACTGCGTTCCCTGTTCGGAAAGAACCCCGCACCGTTACGAACGGCTGGCCGTCAACGGGCGGCTGGCTTCAAGGGCCGTCTGCCTGGTCTGCCACAATGATTCGCGCCAGGAGGCCGTTCAGGAGGTCACTCATGACAACTGACAGGTTTTTCCTGACACAGCGGTGGCGCGATTGCGCTCTAGAATGGCGGGCGGTCGGGCGAACATGTCAATGAAACGTCGGGGAGCGCCAGGGTGGACCGAACCAAACGCAAGTTGATCAAGCAATCTCGAAGCCGGCAACTGTATGAACGGGCTTTCTTCTTCAAGCGGCTGGCGATAGGTGCGGCCGACCCGACATTCTCGGCGAAGCTTCAGGCATTGGTCGACGAGTATGAAGGCGAAGCCGCAGCAGCGTCGGTCATTGAAGCGCCCAGCACCCCGGGCGAACGCGAACAGGCCCGGTACGCTCCGGAGCGTCGCACGGGTTAATCGGCCCTCCCCGGCAAACTCGTCGAGGACGCCATCTATCGTCAAATGGATCGCTGGTCCCAGGCATTCAGCCTTGTCGATCTTACAAAACCAGTCACGGCATGGCATCACACTACGTCCCCGACGATATCAGGGGTTTCATATTGAAGCACATTGCCTCGGTGGCGCAGATTGAAGCACTGCTTCTGATCTGGTCCAGTCCGGAGGAACGTTGGGGACTGCCCCAGATCGCCGCCCGCATCTACACCAGCGAAAGCGAAGCGGCGAAGGCGCTTGACGGACTGTGTGCCGAAGGATTGCTGGTTTGCAGGGATGGAGTGTTTGGCTTGAACGCGTCAGCGGAAAACGTCGAGATGATTCGAAGACTTCAGGAAATATACGCCCGTTACCTCATCCCGGTGACCGACGTCATCCACAGCAAAGCCCGAGCCACCCACTCGGCTGCCGGTCAGCTTCGACTTCAAGGGGATTGACCAGGTGCGCACGATCATCCGCAGTTCATGCGAGACCGGGTCCGCATTCATGGCGGCGTCGCGGCGCGCCGTGCGCAAAGCCGCCGGTCCGTCGGTGCTTCTGGCGGGCTTGTTGGCAGCACAGCCATCGGCTGCGCAGAAGATCTACCCCAACGAACCGTTGATGATGGATCCGTACTCCACGATCTTCGTCAACGACGGTTCCTGCTCGGCAGGAAAGGTCTTGAAAGTTCAGGGAGCACCGCGAAATCAGCGGCGGAAGAAGAGCTGTGTGCCGATGAGCGACCTGCAGAGCACCCTTCGTCCGGGAGCAGCCAGGTAGCCGGCCGTGAGGCAAGCCTGTGATCGGGGGACGATTCGGGTAAACGCGGGGCCGGCGGACGTTGGCCCGCGGACCCCAACGCTTCGTCATGGGCACGGATGGCGGTTGCCGTCATATCCCAGGTAAGTGCCGGATGCCGGATCGTACGAGCGGTATCGCTGTGAACAGTAGCCGACCGCATCATTGGCTCGGGCCTGACTGTTGGCGATGGCACCTCCGATCACGGCGCCTGCGGCGAGCCCACCGAGCACCGCCGCGCCCGTTCCGTAGTGCCGGCGATGGTACCCGCCGTGATAGTGGGGTCCGCGATGCCAGCGGCGATATTGCACGGTCTGCAACGGCTGCGCGGATGCCGCCAGCCTCTCCGCCCCGGCCACCGCCATCATCGGCGACGCGGCCGCAGGTGCCGGCGAAATCAGTGAGGACGCCCCAAGCGCCATAGCTGCCGAAACAATTTTCCACGATTGCATCTGAATACTCCTGTTCCTGCGCTCATGTTTGAGCTGGATCGTCAACGCAGCCGCGAAGCGATCGTTCTGACAGGTTAATCCTGACGCTTGAGCCGGGGACCGTGTCGGCCGCGATGGTCCGACAACGCTCAGTTTGGAGCCGCGAGCCAGCCCTGTCTGATCCCGTAGCGAACGATATCGGCGCGGCTGAAAAGGCCCTTCTTTTCGGATGCCCGCGCCTTGTAGGTCTCGACGCTCTTGACGCTCACCTCGAGCTGTCCGGCGATCTGCTTGTTGCTGAACCCTTGCGCCACCAGCCTGAGCACGTCCTCCTCGCGCCGGCTCAATTCCCCGCCATCGCCATCGCTCGCTGCGGCAAGCTCGGGCGCATGGATCGATGCCTTCTCGGCAATCGCCGGATCGAGATAGACCTCGCCCTGGTTGACAGCCCGGATGGCGCGAAGCAACTCGTCCCCGGCCGATCGCTTCAGGAGATAACCCCGCGCTCCAGCCTCAAGTACCGGATGAATATAGGCGCGATCTTCGTGGACGGTGAGCGCGATGATCTTCACCTTCGGGCACCGCCGGCCTAACTGACGCGCTAGCTCCATGCCGCTGATATCGGGCAGCGAAAGATCGATCACCGCAATATCGGGGGCGCATTCGCAAATCGCCTGCAGGCCGGTGGCGCCGGTGCTCGCTTCTCCGACCAGCTCAACTTCAGGCACGCCCTGCAGCAGCGCCCGGATGCCGGCGAGCACGACGGGATGATCATCGACGAGCGCGATACGAACGGGCGTCATCTGACCGTCTCCATTGCATCAAGGGGTATCTGGACGAAAATTGTGCTTCCCTGTCCCGGGGCGGATTCGATGGCAATCGTGCCGTCGAGAAGGGCAACCCGCTCCTTCATGCCTGATAACCCCAACCCGGGCTTCTGGCCGCTGCCCGACGCCTTGCGGCCGAAATTCTCCGGGTCGAAACCTGTTCCATCGTCCTCGATAACCAGCGCCAGCCCGTCAGCTTTCCTTTCGAGCACGATGCTCACCTTGCTCGCCTTGGCGTGCTTGAGAACATTGGTCAACCCCTCCTGCACCAGCCGGTACAACACGGCCGCCACATCGGGGGGCAACGGGTTATCCCGGCCGAAAGTCTGAATATCGACACGAACGCCGTACCGCTCCTGCCATTCCGCAACATAGGCTTCGATCGCCCTGAAAATCCCGAGGTCATCGATCGCCGTCGGTCGCAGGTCCGATGCGGTACGATGAATGTCACGGCCAATCTGTGCCGCGAGCTGTTCCAGCCATCGGACCTGTTCGGTTGCCGCCGCACCGTGACGTCCCTTCGCCAATCCTTGTTCGAGCGCTTTCAGGCCGAGAGACAACCCCGTTACCGTCTGCCCGACCTGATCATGCAGTTCTCTGGATATCCGCCGCTGTTCCTCTTCCTGCGCCGACGCCAGGCGTCGAAGCAGATGCGAGCGTTCGGCTTCCGCGCGCTTGGGAATATCGATGTCGGCCAGCACGCCGTGAATGACCTGGCTTCGATTGGAAGGCCCTTCGGCCCTCCCCGCCGCGCGCAACCAGTATTCCCCGCGATCATCGGATTGAATCAGAAACTCGACGCTGCTGGATTTTCCGCTCTCGAGACAGGCTGCGCCGAATGAAGTCACGGCAGCGCGGTGCGATGGGTCGATCTGCGCAATAATCCGATCCGCAGACCAGCTTGCTTCACCCGACGGTGAGACCGGCAAGCCGAGCAAGGCACAGAAGCGGCTGCAACCGCTGAACTCGTTTGCCGCCATGTCCCAGCGCCACGTCCCGAGTTCGGCCGCATCGATCGCCAGCGCCCCCCGCTTTTCGCTGTCCAATAGCGCTGCTGCGGATTCCAGCGCCTCCATGCGACGCCGCTGGGCGATCTCGCGGGCGATCACCAGGCCGAGTGCGATCGCGAGCCCGACGCTCGCGGCCGTTCCGGCGAACAACAGCCGCAACGAGCGCGATACCGGCGCATTCAGCTCCGACACCGGCACACCGACGTGGACCGACCACCCGTCGGTGCCGGCGAGGGCGCGATGGATGGTTTCAACGTCGACGCCTTCCCGCGTCTGGGTGCGCGGCGAGTTCGAGCCGACGCGGGCGATCGCTTCCTGCACTTCAGGCGTCGTCGCAACCGCCCGGGGGGTCTTCGCGTCAGGCGTGCGCGCGACGATCTTTTCCTTCGCGTCAATCACCGTGCCGGCCCATCCGGGCGGCAGCCCGGCTTGCCCGAGGATCGTGCCGATCTGATCCGGCAGCAGCCCTATGGTGAGGATGTAGCGCAGTTCGCCGTCGCGAATGACGGGAACGCGCAGGGATACGAGTTGCTTGCCTATGGCGGCCTGGTACGGACCAAGTCCGCCGAGGACGGGCTTGCGGGTGCGCAGCACGGCGTTGAAACTTTCGGTGTCGGTCACGGGGCCGAGCGGCGCGCCGAGCGGACGCAGAACGTTAAGCACCTGTTCCTGATCCGGCTTGGTCAATGCCGCCGTCTCCCAAAGCGGGCGGGCCGCGACTATTCGCGTTGCCTCGCGGTAGAAGTCGCCCAGATTGCCCTGATCGAGCGCGGCCGAACTGGCGAGCGTTTCGGCGACCTGCAGTTCGCGAGAAATTTCGCCTTCGATGCGGTGCGCAACCTGCGTCAGGGCCTCGGTAGCAGCCGTGCGGGCATAGCTTCGCTCCTGGTCGGCGGTGATATAGGCCATCCAGCCGCCGAGCAGCAGGACCGGAATGGCCGCGGTCAGAACAAGTGCGGTGAAAGGCCAGACGGCATCGTTGCTGCGGCCGGAACGCGCGAACAGCCTGTTACCCAACGCCGCGATCCCGATGGTGCGCATATTCTCTTTGCCGCCGAACACTGACAACGCTGCGGGTTCCCTTATGTTGCAATCCCCGATCGGACCAGCCTGACATTAGTCTGCCAAGCGCCATGTTGCGCGCCGAGGTCAGGTAATTCCTGACGACCGCCGAAAGACTCCGGTTCCCAGGCGAATTCCGCGAATACCGGCAAGGATCGCCAAAAGGGCTGCAGGCCGACCTTCAAGTCGAACGCACCGGCTCCAGGGTGTCGCCGTATTTTTGCGCCAGCCAGGACGAGATCATGCTGGGGATCATGCCGACCAGGCCATACAGGAGAAACTGCAGCGCGCCGGTATCAGGCCCGCGCGACCCGTAGAGCAGTTCCGATGCTGTGAAGCCGATGGCGCCGACGATCAATATCCGTAAGCCGAAGCCTATGCGCCTGACGTGCCAGAGAATATCGTCGATCGCGGCAATCATCAGCGCCGGCACGATGCCGAACAGATAGCTGTACTGCAGCGTCTTGAAGAACGCGCCGAGGAATTTTCCGATCTCGGACCAGTTGGTGTCCGTCCAATACCCCGACGCCACGGTTGCCGCGAACAGCATCAGCAGTCCGCCGACGAACGGGCCGATGATCGCGAAAATCAGATAGCGCTTCATGGCAACCTCTGGATGAGCCGATGCATCACGAAACCAAGCCCTCTATCCGATTGGCACTCACGCATTTGTAACCAGATCCGACCGGGGTTTCAAACCGGCACCTTGCAATGCAAATCCGCCGGCCCACGGTCAAGCAGGCCCCCCTGCCTCATGGCGTCGCATCGAATGAAATTTCCGCGCTTCCGCTGCAGCGCGAGAGCGTCAAGCAGTCGAGTTCACTTCACGCCAGCGCGATCGCCGGCGACTTCGCTCTTCTTGCCGAGAATTCGATCCGAGCCGAACCGGATCGTCCATTGCGCGACCGACAGCAGCAGCGATTCATAGATCGCCACGCACTGGTCGAGTTCGCGCTGCGTGGCGGGCGGGCAGTTCGGCCGGTTGCGCACGATCATCGTCGTGGTCGACCAGCTCACCCGCGCCGCCTTGCACGCGACGACCAGTCCATACACCCGGTCGGCATCGAGCAAGGGCGCAATGGCCTCGACCTTGACGTCGGCCTTCAGCGCCAGTGCAGCGACCACATAGTTGTATTCGCCGCGTACCGCAAAACGGTTCACCGTGGAATCACCGAGCTTGCCGGTGCGATTGAGCACGACGCATTCGCTTTGCGCCTGCGTATAGTCGACCGCCTTTCCCCGGGCCGCGTTCTGCGCTGCCGCCGCCGCTGCCGACTGCGGTTTCTCGCGCACCAACGGCCGCGGCGCCGTCAGGAACCGCGCAAGAACAACGTCAGCCACCTTGCCAAGCAACTCGCGCAACAGGTTGCCGGGGAGGTCCAGTCGAAGGCCGAGCTTTTCGGCGAGGCTTTCGTCGCGCTCGGCGCGGCCCACCAGCGTAGCATAGCCGCACTCGGAGAATTTCGCTCCCGCGTTGCGTGCGAGCGCATTCGAAACGTTGACGTCGCCGAACCGCATCAGCGCATCGGTCAGCGCCTCGTTGAGCACCTTTCTGTCCGAGATCGCCAGCAGATGCTGCTGGCCACGGGTTTTCGCGATCTCGAGCAGGTCCTTGTCCGACAGGCAGACTGAATTTCTCAAGACCGGCGCGGCCACCAGCGGGTTGTCGTGAAAGGCCAGCGAGCGGATGGTCTGGCGCGGCGCCCGATCCAGCTTGGAGAGCGATTCGCTGAGATGCGCCACCGTTGCCGCCTCGACCCGCCCGATCAATTGAGCGAGGACACCGTCAACGGCCGCGATCTGGGATTCATTGAGGTGATCGACATTCGACAGGAACAGGCTCGTCACCTCCCCCAGAATCCTGGCATCATGCTCGGGTCCTTCCTTTTCGGCGCCGTTCAATTCTGCGCGCAGGTCCGGCGATACGGCAGGCATGACTAGTTGGGCTCCATAGGAACATCCGGCTCACGGCGACTGAAATTGACCCGCGGCGCGGTCAGGAACGCCAGCATTACCGCAATTTCGTAACTTTTCTCATGCCGCCAGCGCGACCTTCCGGAACGCTTTCACCAGCGATCCTTCCAGCTTCCCTTGCATCCCCTCGAGGATCTTGTAGGCGGCCGGCCCCGTCATCGGCGCGCGGTACGGCCGCGCCTCGATCAGCGCGGCGTAGATGTCCGATATCGTGAGCAACCGCACGAGGTCGGATATCTGCGGCGCCGATAGCCCATCGGGATAGCCGGTGCCGTCCAGATATTCGTGGTGGTGCCGCACACCATCCAGGATCTCCTCGCTGAACTCCTGCTGAGCTTTCAGGATGTCGTATCCGATCACCGGATGGGTTCTCATGACTTTTTCTTCGTCAGGATCGAGGCGTCCGGGCTTGTCGAGAATCTGCAGGGGGATACGCGCCTTGCCGATATCGTGCAGGGTTGCCGCCAGGCCGAGCCGCTTGATGTCGGCAGCGGAGAACTTGATGGCCATGGCGAAGCCGACCGCGATGCCCGTTACCAGCAGGCAGTGCTGGAACGTCCCTTCATGATAGCGGCGCACGTCGTTGAGCCACGGGCTCAACCCGTTTCTTTCGATGCCGTTGATGATCTCCGACGTGGCGGCTTCGGCATCCGCCAGCTTGAACGGCCTGCCGTCCCGAATCGCCGTGAACATGGACCCGAACACCGCCGCACTGTGCGTCATCTCGGGCGAGGCGTTGGCCGAGCCGGCTTGTGCCGCCGCTTGGGCCGCCTTTTGCGCGACTTCGATCTCCGCGAGTTTGGTAACGATTTCCTTCGGGCGCGAAACCACGCTGGTCGCGCCGAGCGCGAACGCCTGCGCCACCATATGGTGGAGGTGCTTCTGGACGACGAACAGCTTGTCGGAGACGTCGCGCAGATCGCCCAGGACGATTTTGAGTTGCTCTACGGGCGCTGGCTTGCGCAGGTCGGCGTCGATCATCAGCACGCCGTGCGAGATGGCGGACGTGCTGACCGTTCCCAGAACCTGGGCCGCGATGTCGTGTTCCGGCCCCAGGATCGCGCGGATGGCTGGAATCTTGGTCGGCTCATCAGTCAGGAAATGAACAAGCATTGAACACCAGTTTCGAAAACTGATCCCGCGTTGTCGTTTGATCGAAAAAATGGTGTCGAACGCGTCCCGGAATAACGACCAATCGTATGGCGACTTCCCTAACCGGGGGTTGCAAACCGCCGCCTATTTTACCGCAATACTACTGAATAAGCGGAACCCGGGCGGCGTCTCACCCATTTGGGGGTGGAACCCGGGCTGCAGGAGTCTACGGGAAGTTGCGGAGAACATCGATTGGGCGGGAAATCAGGGCGTGAAAAACGGCCCTATTCCCCCCACGCGGCGAACGCCTCGTTGAAGGCGCGCTCGCCGGGGGCGCCCTTTTCGATCGCGATGATGGCGCGGCGCTGGTTGACGTAGACCAGCGGCACGTCGAACCAGGAGCGTTCCTTCAAAAGCTGCAGGTTGCGGGCGCGATCGGAATCGACGTTGGAAAGACCGACCAGGAAGAAGCCATCGGTCACCTTCACCGCGAGGCCCGCCAGCGGCGTGCCGCGCGCCTGCTCGTTGGACTTCATCAGGATGCCGGGCACGTTGCTGACGCCGCCGCCGGAGAAATCCTGCGGCAGGATGAAAGTCAGTTCGGCGGTGTGGCTCGCCGGCAGCGAACTGTCGGTGTTGCGGCGGAACGACATCGTCATCTTGAACTTGCGGTCCGGAATTTCGATGTCGGCGCGCACGGCAATATCAGGCTTCTGGTTGCCGCTCGCCTTCACCGGTTCGGTGCGCCAGATCACCGTGCCGACATACTGCCTGCCCTTGGGATCGCCCGGATCCTCGTCATAGAGCACCACGCGTTGCGCCACGGGTGCGATGTTTTCCGAGGAGGAAGGCTGCCCAACGCGATCGGGTATCTTCGGACGCGGCTGCGGCGCCGCCGGATCCTTTGGCGCTTCAACCGTCGGCTGGGATTTGAACAGTCCACTGACCACGGTCACGGCCTGCTTGCCCCACAGGATGCCGGCGCCGACCAGGATGAGCACGATGCCGATCGCGATCGCGCTCTTGAACGGAAACGCCGCCATCGCCCGCGAGGGCTTCTTCGGTTCGCGGTCGCGATCCCCGGACAGCCGCGAACGCTCGCGCGGCGGCGGCATTTGCTGCGGCTGCCCCGCGTAACGGTCCGCTTCCTCGAGCGATTCTTCGTAGGAATAGGGCACTTCCGGATCGGCGCCGCGGTTCTCCATGCTCGGCTCGAGCCGGTCGAACTCCGGCGAGGGCGACGGCACGTTGGCATAGGTCTTTCGCGCCGCGCGGTTGGCCTGTGCTGCGGCGCGGCCGAGATCGTCGGCGTCGGCGGCGAGATCGCGGAACCCGCGCATGCCCGGCGGCGGCGGCGGCATTTGCGGACCGCCATTGTCAGGACCGCGGCGGGGGGCGCCTGGCCGCTCGCCGCGAATCGCCGGCGGCATTTCGGCATCCTGCATTGGAATCTGGGGCGCCTGCGGGCGCGGCGGACCGGGCGGTGGCGCGTCCGGGCGCCCATTGCGCGGCGGGCGCTGCTCTTCCTGACCGAGCGGCGGACGCGCATCGCGCGCCGGAGGCTGACCGGGTGGACGCGGACGGGGCGGAACCCCCGGCGCGGGCGGGCCGGGCTGGGCCGGGGCGTCCGGCGGACGGGCGTTGGCACGGCGGAAATTTTCGCCACCCCGCGGCGCGGCACCACCGCCCGGACGCGAGGCCTCGCGGGCGCGCTGGGCTGCCTCGGACTCGACCTTGCGCACGGCCTCTTCCAGCGACAGCCGCTCGCGGGTGATTTCGGATTCGGACAGCGGCGGCTGCACGCTGCGCAACTGCGCGATCAGCGCGGTGCGGGCCCGCTCATAGAGCGCGCGCCGGCTCTCGCCGGGGGCACTGGGGTCCAGGCCGGCGATGGCGCGTGCGATCAGCGGGTAGTAATCAGCCATGTCTCTTCAATAATATCGGCCTCGGTAACATCCCGTTAAGCCTCAAACGGGTTTTGAACCAGTATAGTATCCTCGCGTTCGGGGCTGGTGGAAAGCAACGCAATGGGACAACCCACCAGTTCCTCGACCCGGCGGACATATTTAATGGCCTGGGCCGGCAGGTCAGCCCATGAACGGGCGTTGGCGGTCGGCTCCTTCCAGCCCTCGATGGTCTCGTAAATCGGTACCACCCGGGCCTGGGCGCCCTCGCCCGCCGGCAGATGGTCGATCTCCTTGCCGTCCAGCATATAGCCGGTGCAGACCTCAATGGTCTCGAAGCCGTCGAGAATGTCGAGCTTGGTCAGCGCGAGACCGGCGATGCCGCAGGTGCGGACAGTTTGCCGCACAAGCACGGCATCGAACCAGCCGCAGCGGCGCTTGCGCCCGGTATTGACGCCGAATTCCTTGCCGCGGCGGCCGATCTCCTCGCCGATCTCGTTGTTCAGTTCGGTCGGGAACGGCCCCTGGCCGACGCGGGTCGTATAGGCCTTGCAGATGCCGAGCACATAGCCGACCGCGCCGGGGCCCATGCCGGTGCCGGTCGCCGCCTGCGCCGCCACCGTGTTGGACGAAGTAACGTAGGGGTAGGTGCCGTGATCGACATCCAAAAGCGCGCCCTGCGCGCCCTCGAACAGGATGCGCTTGCCCTCGCGGCGCTTCAGGTCCAGCAGCCGCCACACCGTCTCGGCATAAGGCAACAGCTTCGGCGCCAGCGCGGTAAGTTCTTTCACGATCCCGGCGCCGTCGATCTCTTCCAGCCGCAGGCCGCGGCGCAGCGCATTGTGATGTGCCAGCAGACGGTCGATCTTGTGCGGCAGCGTGTCGAGATCGGCGAGATCCATCAGGCGAATGGCGCGGCGACCGACCTTGTCCTCATAGGCCGGACCGATGCCGCGACGCGTGGTGCCGATCGCGGTGGCGGCGTTGGAGGATTCGCGCAA
>PNLC01000070.1 GCA_013822885.1 Bradyrhizobium sp. | reverse complement strand
TAGCGGTTGACGTGGCCGAGCGGCGCCTCGACCTCGTCCATGATCTGGATGCAATCCTTGATCAGCCCGAGCGCCATGCCGGCCTGCAGCAGGATGAACCCGGCGCGGATCTTCTTGACAAATGGCCCGGCCGGTTCGGCCAGGATCAGTTCATCCGGCACGAACACGTCGCGGAACTGCACGCCATAGGTGCCGGTGCCGTCCATCGCGAGGAACGGCTTGCAGGGCTGCAGGGTGATCGCGGAATTGGCGCAATCGGCGAGGAACATCACAATCCCGCCGCCCTCGTCTTCGCGCTCAAAGATGGTGCCGAAATAATGATCGGGACCCAGGTTGGAGACCCAGGGCAGCGCGCCGCGCACGACATAGCCGCCGTCAACCTTGCGGCCCTTCAATTTCAGCTTCTCGATGCCGAAGAAGCTCTTCATCGGGTTCGACAGCCCGGTGCCGCCGAGAATCTGCCCGCTCGCGAACTTGTCGGCGAATCTGGCGACAAGCTTCGGATTGCTGGAATTCGAGGCGTACCAGACCAGCGTGTTCTGGCACCATGCCATGAAGGCGGTGGCGCCGCAGACTTCGCCGATCGCTGCGATCGATTGAATGGCGCAGCGCAGATCGGCCGCGCCATTCTCCGGTTGGTGGCTACTCCATGCTCCGGCCTCGCCTAGACGCCTGAGCAGCGCATCGGGGTAGACCGTACCTTCATCGATCTCAGCCGCCAGAGGTGCGAGTTCCTTGCGCGCGATGATCCCGACCTGGTCGGCAATCGATGCCGATGGAAGATCGTCTGCCGCAAGCCGGGATACCGCCAGAGAACTCATGAAACCCTCCACACCCAAGATTTCTCGCACTCAAGAGACTGTTCGCGCTCAATGCCGGTCGTGGCTGCGCTTTAGGCGCTGACTTCGAGATTGACCGGGCGGGTGAAGGTGTTGGCGACCGGCGACCATTTCTTGACGTGGGTCACCAGCGCATCGATCTCGCTCTTCGGAATGCCCTCGCACTCCATGTCGACCTTGACGCGCACATCAGTGAAGCCGACCGGCTTCTCGCTGACGTCGCCGGTGCCCCACACCGCCGTGATGTTGAGGTCGCCCTCGAGTTCGAGTTCGAGCTTGTTGACGATCCAGCCACGATGCACGGCGTTGGCGTGCAGGCCGACCGCAAGGCAGGAGCCGAGCGCGGCCAGTGACGCCTCCGACGGATTGGGCGCGGTGTCGTCGCCCAACAGCCCCGGCGGCTCGTCGACGATATAGGGCGCAAGGTTGCGGATGTAGTTGGCGTGGCGGAACTTGCCTTCCGCCACCGTCTTGCACTTCAAGGTCTTGATGACCTTCGGATTGGCCTTGCTGTTGGCGATGAGCTGTTCCAGCCCGCCCTTGTCGATTGGGGCCAGGCAGCCTGTGAGCACTGTTTTTTGAGCGACCGCGGTCATCATTTCTCTCCCTAGGGTAGGATACCGAACGGTCTGTTTCCTGCATGAAGTGTGCCAGACATCGCCAAACTCAAAAGCCGAACCTCTCTCGCCGCTTAGCTTGCCTGCCCGGAAATTGATCAGCACCGCTTTGCACACGCGTGATGCAATCGCTGCCTCGCCGCGATTATTTTGAGCGCATGGGAGATGCGGCTTGATGATTTCGCGGCGGTCCGATTAACTGCGGCGCATGGGCAAATCGGCTTCGAACAAAAAATCGGCGGCGGCGAGTACAGCGGGCGACGATGAATCGGCGCGCGGGCGCCTGCTCGGCGCGGCGACGCACCTGTTCTGCAAATACGGCATCAACGCCACCGGCATCGACGCCATCATCAACGAAGCCGGCACCGCCAAGACCACGCTCTACAAATTGTTCGGATCGAAGACCAACCTCGTCAACGCCGTGCTGGAAAGCGAAGGCAAGGCGTGGCGCGAATGGTTCATCGGCGCGATGGAAGACGGCGGCGGCGACGCGCAGGCGAAGCTCAAGCGGATCTTTCCGGCGCTGAAGCGCTGGTTCGCCGAGGAGCGCTTCTACGGCTGTCCCTTCATCAATGCCGTCGCCGAGCACGACAAGGACGCCAAGACGTTCCGCAACATCGCGCTGCGCCACAAGAAGGTGGTGCTGGCGCACATCGAAAAACTCGCCGGCGAAATGGGCGCGGCCGAGCCGCAGGTGCTCGCCCATCAACTGGGCCTGTTGATCGACGGCGCCATCGTCGCAGCCATGGTCTCGCGCGATCCCGGCGTCGCGGACACTGCCGGCCTCGCGGCAGGCTCGCTGTTCGGGCCTTCAAAGGCGAAGAAGCCGAAACGAACGAGCGGCGCGGCGGCGCAGCTTGTGGCGGTGTGAACGGCTATTTAGCTTTGCTCGCGAACACTGGTCTCCAACCGCGCCAACTCCCCCGCAAGGTCGGCTTCGACATCCGCCACCCGCATCTCGATCACGCGGTAGTCGCGCGCCTCGAGCCACGATCTTCGCCCGGCGCGGTCGGCGACAATGGCATCGGACTCGTTCGGGTTGACCAGTTCGATCGCCAGCCGGTGCACAAAGGAGACGAAGTCGGGGATGTGGCGGCCGACCGGGGTCTGGCGCTTGAACTGGCCGGCGAAACGGCGGTCACGGGTCAGGGCCTGCCACAGGATCCGCTCGGCGTCGGTCGGGTTACGCCGCAGCAGCCGGGCCAGTCCCCGCACCGTCGAACTGTCGCCGGGTGCCGCTGGCCCCTGCCCGTGCTCGGCCAACAGCGCCCGCAGCCGCGTCGCCTGTTCGCCGTCGAGCACGCCGCCCTTGGCCGGCCCCTTGCGGCCTTCCGCGATCGCCATCACCACCCCGTGCAGGGTGTGCATGTCCTGCCTGGTGGGGTCCATCCGGGTAAAGATGTTGCGCAAATTCACCAGCATGGTCTCGCGCTTCTCGCGCGGGCGCAGGAATTCGACCTTGTCGAGTTCTCGCACCAGATTGTCGAAGAACGCCTGCATCTGGTGCTGCGAGGCCGGCTCCGACCGTTCGGGCATCGCGAACGGTAAGGTGCCGCCGGTCGACGCTTTGAACCACTCGTAGCCGATCAGGAGCACCGCCTGCGCAAGGTTGAGCGAGGCAAAACCGGGATTGACCGGAAAGGTGATGATCCGGTTGGCGAGCGCAACCTCCTCGTTCTGCAGGCCGTAGCGCTCCCGCCCGAACATGATGCCGGCCCCGCCTCCGCCCCCGACATGCGCCACGATCTCGGCGGCAGCCCCGATCGGGGCGACCACCGGCTTGGCCTGGTCATGGGCACGGGCGGTGGTGGCGAACAGCAGCGTCAGGTCGGCGACCGCCTGCTCGACGGTCTCGAACAGTTCGGCCTGCTCCAGGATCTGGTCGGCGCCGGCGGCTGCGCGCTGCGCCGCGATGTTCGGCCAGCCGTCGCGCGGATTGACAATTCTCAGGCGCGACAGCGCAAAGTTGCCCATCGCGCGCGCGGCCATGCCGATATTCTCGCCGAGCTGCGGCTCGACGAGGATCACAACTGGTCCGGCTAAGTCCAAACCAGACTTGGTTTTATCGGTACCCGAGCCGGACATTCTCTGAACTTCACCTTCTGGCTCAACTGCCGAGATTCCGGATTGGACGCCTCGCAGGGGCACTCGATCACCCGCCGGAGAGATTTTCTCAAGCAAAATAATCGGCCCGGCGAGATTTCCGAACTTCGATCAAAGCCTTACAAGGAGGCTCAATTTGCTAGGCCGGCGCCCGATCTGGCTCCAGCCCCGCCTGACGCGGCCCCATTCGTGGTGGCCCGGACCGCTTCGCGCGGTCACGTTCTGGCTGCTGCGTTCCAACGCCCAGGATGGACGCAAAGTGCATAACGGCTTGGCTTTCGTCCGCCGGTTTGCAGTGCTATAGCCCGCATATAATCACTCCATCCCGCCCATCAGCGCGGTTTTCCGAGAAAAGGCCCCCTCCGTCATGGCAAAAATCAAGGTGACCAACCCCGTCGTCGAACTCGATGGCGACGAGATGACCCGGATCATCTGGCAGTACATCAAGGACAAACTGATCAACCCCTTCCTCGATGTCGAGCTCATGTATTTTGACCTCGGAATGGAGTATCGCGACGCCACCAACGACCAAGTCACCATCGACGCCGCCAACGCCATCAAGAAGGTCGGCGTCGGCGTCAAATGCGCCACCATCACCCCGGACGAGGCCCGGGTAAAGGAATTCGGCCTGAAGGAAATGTGGAAGTCGCCAAACGGCACCATCCGCAACATCCTCGGCGGCGTCGTGTTCCGCGAACCGATCATCTGCAGCAACGTACCGCGCCTCGTTCCCGGCTGGACCAAGCCGATCATCATCGGCCGCCACGCCTTCGGCGACCAGTACCGCGCCACCGACATCAAGTTCCCCGGCAAGGGCACGCTGTCGATGAAATTCGTCGGCGACGACGGCACCGTGATCGAGCGGGAAGTCTTCAAGGCTCCTGGCGCCGGCATCGCGATGTCGATGTACAACCTCGACGATTCCATCGCCGACTTTGCCCGGGCTTCCCTCAACATGGGCCTGTCGAAGAATTATTCGGTCTATCTCTCGACCAAGAACACCATCCTCAAGGTCTATGACGGACGCTTCAAGGACATCTTCCAGGACATCTTCGACAAGGAATTCAAGGCGAAGTTCGACGCCAAGAAGATCACCTACGAACATCGGCTGATCGACGACATGGTGGCTGCGGCCATGAAATGGTCCGGCGGCTATGTCTGGGCCTGCAAGAACTACGATGGCGACGTGCAGTCGGACACCGTGGCGCAGGGCTACGGCTCGCTCGGCCTGATGACCTCGGTGCTGATGACGCCCGACGGCGCCACCGTCGAAGCCGAAGCCGCGCACGGCACGGTGACCCGGCACTATCGCGAGCACCAGAAGGGCAAGGAAACCTCGACCAACTCGATCGCCTCGATCTTCGCCTGGACCCGCGGCCTCACCCACCGCGCCAAGCTCGACAACAACCCGGAGCTCGCGAAATTTGCCGACACGCTGGAGAAGGTCTGCGTGCAGACCGTTGAGTCCGGCTACATGACCAAGGACCTCGCGCTCCTGGTCGGCGCGGAGCAGCGCTGGCTCTCCACCACCGGCTTCCTCGACAAGGTCGCGGAGAACCTCGAAAAGGCGACGGCGGCGTAAGCCGCCTTCAAACCTCCCCGCCACATTATCGCCTGCGACAAACGCCAAGCGTTTGCGCAAAGCGGCAGAGCGACGAACAATCCATCCCTCGGCCAGAGCACGATGGATTGTCCGGCGCCCGTCGTCGGGTGCGCATTTGCGCCGCCCGTCGGCTTGCCGTGACAGAAACCAACGACGGAGCATCACCTTGTCGTTCCCCAAGAACGCCGTACTCACCGCCATCTTCCTGACCGGGTCATTCGCAGGCGCGACCGCCCAAACTCCGCTTCCCGCGGAAATCGCAGCCCCGGGTGAAACCGCGATCCTCACGCTGCATGCCGAAGGCGCGCAGGTCTACGAATGCAAGGCGGGCGCCGACGGCACACTCGCATGGGCTTTTCGCGAGCCGATCGCGACGCTTGTTTCGAGCGGCAAGACAGTCGGCCGGCACTATGCCGGGCCGAACTGGGAATACAGCGACGGCAGCGCAGTGGTCGGCCAGATCGTCGGCACGGCCCCGGGCATGGTCGCGAACGACATTCCCTGGCTGAAGCTCGGCGTGACTTCCCGGCGCGGCACTGGTGTTCTCAGCCAGGCCACGACGGTGCAGCGGATCAACACGGCGGGTGGGAAGCTCAGCGGCGCCTGCTACAAGTCAGGCACCTATGAAAGCGTCCCCTACTCGGCCGATTACGTGTTCCTGCGCAAGGGGTGAACATGGGCCCGCGTTGTGGCGCGCACTGTCCACGACAGGCGGAGAAGCGCCGGGCGGCGAGCGCGGAGTATTGGGTGCGACGCCATCGCCCTGCGACCAATTCACAGACAATTTTAACCGTCACGGCCGCAGGAGACTCACCATAGAAATACAACCTTCGGATGTTGAAAGCTAATTTAGGCTTCGCGCTTTATGCTTGGGCTGCTGGAGAACGCCCAAGAGAACGTCCATGTGGAAATTCCTCTATATCGCGGTCTGCCTGTTCTTCGTCGCCGTGCTCGGCGGCGCCGGCAGGGATTCATCGAAGTCCAGTTCGATCGAGACCGTGACCATAGCGAAGCCAGCCGGGCCTCCACCTTGTGTCGTTGACCTCGCGAAGTTCGAGGCCATGAAACAGGGCATGTCGTATTTTCAGATTGTACGGGACATCGGCTGCTCAGGAACCAAAACGTCCGAAGCCACCTACCGCCGCTCGACAACCTACACGGCAACTTGGCAAGGCTCCGGCGCGTTCAATTCCGCCGTAGCCGCGGTATTCCAGAACGATCGCCTCGTTGCGAAATCCCAGTCCGGCTTGTGATGGGTGCGGGAGTTGGACGCCACAGTCGCCTAGAGCCTTTTCCGTTCCGATTGAATCGGAACGGGGCTTTAGATTCTTGTTTTGACGCGTTTTCTTCACGCGAACCGGTTTCCACTTCGCTGGAAAACGCTCTAGCGGCCGCTAAAAATGGAGACCGGCTGTGGCGGTTCGGACGAGCCCGCAGCCAGCGAACGCTGGACCATGACAGTGTCGGCCCATCGGCCATGGCGGTGGGCCACGCCGGGTAACAGGCCGACGCGGGAGAAGCCGAATTTCTCGTGGATGGCCAAGGAGCTCGCGTTGTCGGCATCGATATAGCCGATTATCTGCCGATACCCGGCTGCGGCGCAGGCATCGATCAGTTGCTGCATCAGGACCCGACCGACCCCGCGCCTCCGGTGATCCTGGTGCACATAGATCGAATGCTTGACCGTGAAGCGGTAGGCGGGGCGCTTGCGGAACAGCACGATGTAGGCATAGCCCACGACCTCGCCGCCAATGGTCGCCACCAAATGAGGCAGGCGGTGATTGCGGAGATTCTTGCGCCTGTCGAGCAGATCGTCGGGCCCGGGCATGCCGCTTTCGTCGACGCCATCCTCGATGCCACGACGGATGTGGCGGCGGTAGATCGACAGCATCGCCTCGACATCGGTATCGCGCGACGGTCGCACCAGGATCGGCGGCTCATTGGCCGTCGGTGCGTTATCGGAGGATGCCTTCATTCGGAGACGACATAGGTGTGCAATCGGACGCGGCCCGATCCGTCGATCTCCTTGTACACCCCCTGTATCTCGACCTCGAAGCCGGGGAAAGTATTGAAGCAGGTCTCGAACATCTTCAGATAGTCGATCATCGGCTTCGCCCGCTCGTTCAGCCGTTCGCCCGGCACGATTGACGCAATGCCTGGAGGATAAACCACGAACGGCGTTGTCGCGATGCGGTTTCCGATCTCGTCGATCGGCAGGTAGTCGACGTCATTGCGCACCAGATAGCGCGCCGCATCCCTCGGTGACATCGCAATGTCGGGCAGGTGCTCGGCGAGAAACTGCTTCCTCTGCAGCGCACTGACATCCGCCTCGCGGAAGAAGCGATGCATGTCTGCGCAGAGGTCGCGCAGGCGGACGTTGGCATAGCGCGCCGTTCGGCGACGATAGAACTCGGGAATGACCTCTTCCAGCGGCGCATTGTCGTCGTGAAGCCTCTTGAACGCGACCAGGCCGGAGATCAGTGTGCCGGCCTTGCTGGCCTCCACGCCTGGCGTCAACAGGAACAACAGCGAGTTGAGGTCGTTTTTTTCGGCGACGATGCGGTTCTCGCGCAGATATTGCGCCACCACCGGCGCTGGAATGCCGTGCTCGGCATAGTCGCCCGTCGCAGGATCAAAACCCGGCGTGAGCAGGGTCAGCTTGTTGGGGTCGATCATGGCAAATCCGGCACAGAGTGCGGGAAAACCGTGCCAGGGGGCCTCGGGATGGAGCTGCCAATATGCGGGGTTGGTAGCGAGCAAGTCCGTCGAAATCGTTTCCCAGGCGACATCGTGCACGGCGCCCGCGCTTGAGACATCCGGGATTACGACGCGGTCCGGCACGAACGGCTCAAAGAACCAGCGACGCTCCGGGCGCGTCTCCTTCTCCTCGAATTCACGACGCACGGCGCGGATCTTCTTGCGCAGCTCGATGCCAAGCCGGATCGTGTCGTCCCACAATACCTCGCCTGAGCGGCCCTTCATCATCTGCGCACCGACATCGAGAGATGCGAACAGCGGATAGAACGGAGAGGTCGATGCGTGCTGCATGAAACTTTCGTTGAACCGACGGTGCTCGACCCGCCGCTTTTGCCCCGTGATGTGGCGATCCTTCGTGTGGATTTGCGAGGCCTGCGAAAAGCTTGCGAGTTGCTTGTGCGTGGACTGGGTCGCGATGATGCCGGGCGCCTCGGGGCCCAGGTCCTGAAGCCCCATCGCGAAGCGGCCGGCATAGAGCGGATGGAACTTCATGAAGCCTGCCCAGGCTTCGTCGAACAGGATGTAGTCGCAGAGATGGCCGATGCGTTTCAAGATCATTTCGGCGCTGTGAATCGTGCCGTCATAGGTGCACTGTTCCACCACGGCGACGCGGAATGGGCGCGGCTTCTTCCAGCAATCGCGGTCTTTCAGAAGCGGATGGCTACGAATGTGTTCACGTAGTGAAGTCTCATCGAGCGCGTCCCAACGCATCGGGCCGATCAGGCCCCACGCGTTGCGCACGGTCGGCACGTAGATCGGGATACCGCCACTCATCATCAGCGCGCCGTGATGAGCGGCCTTGTGATTGTTGCGGTCGAACAGCACGAGATCGCCGTCGGTGACGAGCGCGCCGAGCACCACCTTGTTTGAGGTCGAGGTGCCGTTGAGGACGAAATAGGTCTTCTCCGCCCCGAAGATTTGCGCGGCTTCCTGCTGCGCCTTGAGGGCCGGACCTTCGTGTGTGAGGAGATCGCCGAGATCGAGAACGGAATTGTCGAGATCGTCGCGGAACACGGCTTCGCCGAGATGTTCGACGAAAACCCGCCCGATCGGGCTGCGGCTATAGAACACGCCGCCATTGTGTCCGGGGCAGGTCCAAAGCTGATTGCCTTCTTCGGCATAGTCGACGAGCTGCCCGAAGAATGGGGTCTTCAGATTCTCGGCATATTGCTTCAGCCGGCTGATCAGGTTTTTTGCGATGAACGGCGGCGTCTCCTCCGACAGGAAGACATAGCCGTCGATGAAATCGAGCACTTCGACGGGAAGGTCCTCGAACCGCTTCCGGCGAATCAGGAGGATTATCGGGAAATCGAGGCCGCGGCGGCGCATCAGGTTGATCAGCGCCGCAGTTTTGCCCTCCAGGCCCTTCTTGCCCCAGTCGACGACCATGCACCCGATCGCCGCGTCGGTCTGTACCGCGATTTCTGCATCATCCAGCTTGCGGGCACGCACGACCTCGAAGCCGGATCGTTCGATTTCCGCGATGATCTGATTGAATCGTACGCCCTCGAGATCGTCGGCGTCAAAAACGGGGGCAGCGAACAAAAAGGTAAAGCGTCTGAAATAGTCCATGTGGTGCCTCGAACTCATCCATGAAACGCAAGGTGTTGGCGCATTTCGTGACAATCGGATGACAGGCGAGGTCAGCATCGCTCGTCGCCAGCGCGTTGACGACGACGAGGCGCGATCGGCCTGCCGAAGCGCGAACCGACCGAATGCCGCAAATGATCATTGGCCGGGCCACTCGCAAAAGCCGCAGGATCGGATCGCTGGCGCTGCGCCTGCCCGGCGCGCTGTCCGCTCAAGCCCCAGCCATCGCCTGTTCGATCGCCGACAGCGCCGCGTCAGCCTTCGCGCCGTCGGGCCCACCGGCCTGCGCCATGTCGGGCCGTCCGCCGCCACCCTTGCCGCCGAGCGCCTCGGAGCCCTTGCGCACCAGCTCCACCGCGTTGAAGCGCGAGGTGAGATCGCTGGTGACGCCGACGACGATGCCGGCCTTGCCGTCCTCGGTGACGCCGACGATCGCAACCACGCCGGAGCCGATCTGCTTCTTGCCGTCGTCGACGAGGCTCTTGAGATCCTTGGTCTCGACGCCCTCGACCGCGCGCGCCAGCAGCTTGACGCCGCCCGCTTCGCGCACGCCGCCGGCCGCCGCGCCGCCATTGGTCACGCCGCCGCCCATCGCGAGCTTCTTGCGCGCATCTGAGAGGTCGCGCTCGAGCTTCTTGCGCTCCTCCATCAGGGCTGTGATGCGCGCCGGCATGTCGTCGACCGTGGTGCGCAGCTCCAACGCCGCGTTCTTCGCCAGCGACATCGTGTCGTTGGCATGCCTGCGCGCATGTCGCCCGGTCAGTGCCTCGATGCGCCGCACGCCGGAGGCCACCGCGCTTTCGCCGGTCACGGAGATCAGTCCAATATCGCCGGTGCGCCGCACATGGGTGCCACCGCACAGTTCGACCGACCAGCCGAGCGCGTTCGACCCTTGCTCACGGGCCTGCTTGCCCATCGAGACCACGCGGACTTCGTCGCCGTATTTCTCGCCGAACAGCGCGCGCGCGCCGGCCTCGCGGGCATCGTCCACCGCCATCAGCCGCGTCGTCACCTCGTCGTTTTCGAGCACCACTTCATTAGCGATGTCCTCGACCCGGGCGAGCTCTTCCGCCGTGATCGGCTTCGGATGCACGAAATCGAAACGCAGCCGGTCCGGCGCCACCAGCGAGCCGCGCTGGGCGATGTGATCGCCGAGCACCTGCCGCAGCGCCTCATGCAACAGATGCGTTGCCGAGTGATGCGACCGGATCGATGACCGCCTGATGTGATCGACTTCGAGCTGCAGCGGCGTTCCCACCTTCAGCGTGCCCTGCTCGACCGTACCGACGTGGACGAAGAGATCGCCGGCCTTCTTCTGCGTGTCGGTGACGCGGAACTTGACGCCCTCGCCGGTCAGCAGGCCCGTGTCGCCGACCTGTCCGCCGGACTCGCCGTAGAACGGCGTCTGGTTCAGCACGATCGCGCCGGTCTCGCCGGTCTTGAGGCTGTCGGCATCCTTGCCGTCCTTTACCAGCGCGGTCACCACGCCTTCCGCGCTCTCGGTGTCGTAGCCGAGGAATTCGGTGGCGCCGAGTTTTTCGCGCAACGGGAACCAGATGGTCTCGCTGGCGGCATCGCCCGAGCCCGACCATGACGCGCGCGCCTTTTCGCGCTGCCGCTCCATCGCATCGGTGAACGAGGCCTGGTCGACGCTGATGCCGCGCGACTTCAGCGCGTCCTGCGTCAGGTCGAGCGGGAAGCCGTAGGTGTCATACAACGTAAAAGCCGTATCGCCGTCGAACATGTCGCCCTTCTTGAGGCCCGCGCTCTTCTCGTCGAGGATCGAAAGTCCCCGCTCCAGCGTCTTGCGGAAGCGCGTCTCTTCGAGCCGCAGCGTCTCCTCGATCAGCTTCTCGGCACGCACCAGATCCGGATAGGCCTGACCCATCTCGCGCACCAGCGCCCAGACCAGCCGGTGCATCAAGGGCTCGCGCGCGCCGAGCAACTGCGCGTGGCGCATCGCGCGGCGCATGATCCGGCGCAGCACATAGCCGCGCCCTTCATTCGAGGGCAGCACGCCGTCGGCAACGAGAAACGCCGATGAGCGCAAATGGTCCGCGATCACGCGGAACGACGCAACGGTCTGCTCGTCCGGCCCATGCCCGAGGGCCGAAGACGTGGCATCGATCAAATGACGGAACAGATCGGTCTCGAAGACGCTGTCGACGCCCTGCAGGATGCAGGCCATGCGCTCCAGCCCCAGACCCGTATCGATCGAGGGGCGCGGCAGCGCGACCCGCTCGTCCTTTGTCACCTGCTCGAACTGCATGAACACGAGGTTCCAGAACTCGAGGAACCGGTCGCCATCCTCTTCCGGGCTGCCCGGAGGCCCGCCCCAGATGTGCTCGCCGCGGTCGATGAAGATCTCCGAACACGGGCCGCACGGGCCGGTATCGCCCATCGCCCAGAAATTGTCCGAGGTCGCGATACGGATGATGCGGTCGTCGCTGAAGCCCGCGATCTTCTTCCAGTGGCCGGCCGCCTCGTCGTCGTCGTGGTAGATGGTGACGAGCAGCTTGTCTTTCTTGAGCCCGTATTCCTTCGTGATCAGGTTCCAGGCGAGCTCGATCGCGCGCTCCTTGAAGTAGTCGCCGAACGAGAAATTGCCGAGCATCTCGAAGAA
>PNLC01000069.1 GCA_013822885.1 Bradyrhizobium sp. | reverse complement strand
GTCGAAGGCGGCGGCCCGCATCGGCGCCGTGGTCGAACTCATCAATACCATCGCCGAACAGACCAACCTGCTGGCGCTCAACGCCACCATCGAGGCGGCCCGTGCCGGCGACGCCGGCCGCGGTTTTGCCGTCGTGGCCTCCGAGGTGAAGGCGCTGGCGGAGCAGACTTCGAAGGCGACCGGCGAGATCGGCCAGCAGATTACCGGGATCCAGGCCGCGACCCAGGAGTCGGTAGGCGCGATCCAGGCGATCAGCACCACCATCGAGAAGCTGTCCGAGATTTCCTCGACCATTGCAGCCGCAGTGGAGGAGCAGGGCGCCGCGACCCAGGAAATCTCCCGCAACGTGCAGCAGGCGGCGCAGGGCACCCACCAGGTTTCGTCCAACATCACCGACGTGCAGCGGGGAGCCGGCGAGACCGGATCGGCGTCCTCGCAGGTGCTCTCCTCGGCCCAGTCGCTGTCGTCGGACAGCAACCGCTTGAAGCTCGAGGTCGGTAAGTTCCTCAACTCGGTGCGGGCGGCATAGAGTCGCGGCCATACCGAGCCGATAAACCCGGAATTCAGTATATCTACTGAGGATCCGTTAACGCTAAGCCAGCGGTCGACCCGTACGATTCCGCGCAGAGCCCGGGCAATGCCCTCGATGCGCGGAGATCAATCATGGTTGGAATGATACGTCAGGCCAGGATGACCATTGGCCGGAAAATCTATGCCCTTATCTGCCTCAGTTTCGTCGGGCTGCTGGGAATTACCTTCCTCGGCTCGCGCGAACTGGCGTCGAGCCTGCTTCAGCAGAAGCAAATCGAACTGCAACATCTCGGCGAACTGGCCCTCGGCATTGTCAAGGAGGAGCATGCCGCCGCGCAGAAGGGCGACGTTCCGGCCGCCGACGCGCAGAAGCGCGCGATGGCGCGGGTGGCGGCGCTGCGCTACGGCAGCAACGACTATTACTGGATCAACGACATGCATCCGAAGATGGTGATGCATCCGATCAAGCCCGAAATGAACGGCAACGATCTGTCGAGCTACAAGGACCCGAACGGCAAATTCCTGTTCGTCGATTTCGTCGACACCGTCAAAAAGAGCGGTGCGGGCTTCGTTCCCTACGAGTGGCCCAAGCCGGGCTTCGAAAAGCCCCAGCCCAAATTGTCCTATGTGGTCGGCTTTGCGCCGTGGAACTGGGTGATCGGCACCGGCGTCTACATCGACGACCTGAACGCGCAGACCTGGGCTTCGACCCAGCGATCGCTGATCGCGGCCGGACTGATCGTGTTGTTCGCGCTGGCGGTATCGATGCTGGTGGCCCGGAGCATCACCGGCCCGTTGCGGCACATGACGGCAGCCATGAACGGCCTCGCCAGCGGCAACCTCGCCGTCGAGGTGCCGGGTATCGGACGCGGCGACGAGGTCGGCGAGATGGCCAAGGCGGTCGAAATATTCAAGGACAATGCCGTTGCGCGGCAGGCGCTCGAGGCCGAGCAGCGCGAAGCGGCGACCCGCGCGGCTTCAGGCCGCAAGGCGGACATGAACAAGATGGCCAGCGATTTCGAGGCGGCAGTCGGTCAGATCGTCGAGGCCGTATCGTCGGCGTCGAGCCAGCTCGAAGTCTCGGCGGGCACGCTGACGACAACGGCGGAGCGCGCGCAGCAACTCACGGCTACCGTCGCGGCTGCCTCGGAAGAAGCCTCCACCAACGTGCAGTCGGTGGCTTCGGCGACCGAGGAGATGGCGTCTTCCGTCAACGAGATCAGCCGCCAGGTCCAGGCCTCGGCGCGGATGGCCAACGACGCGGTGGACCAGGCGCGCACCACTACCGACCGCGTCAGCGAACTGTCGAAGGCGGCGACCCGGATCGGCGACGTCGTCGAACTGATCAACACCATCGCGGGCCAGACCAACCTGCTGGCCCTCAACGCCACCATCGAGGCGGCGCGTGCCGGCGAAGCCGGCCGCGGCTTCGCGGTCGTCGCATCGGAAGTGAAGGCGCTGGCGGAGCAGACCGCAAAAGCCACCGGCGAGATTGGACAGCAGATATCGGGAATCCAGGCGGCGACACAGGAATCGGTGAACGCGATCCACGCCATCAGCGGCACCATCGAGAAGCTGTCGGAGATCTCATCGACGATTGCTGCCGCAGTAGAAGAGCAGGGCGCTGCGACGCAGGAGATCTCCCGCAACGTGCAGCAGGCGGCGCAGGGCACCGAACAGGTCTCCGCCAACATCACCGACGTGCAGCGCGGCGCCAGCGAAACCGGTTCGGCGTCCTCGCAGGTGCTTGCGGCGGCGCAATCGTTGTCGGGCGACAGTAACCGCCTCAAGCTTGAGGTCGGCAGGTTCCTGAACTCGGTGCGGGCGGCTTGATCGCGTCCGGAACGCCTGACCAGGCCGGCTTCTCGCGCCGGCCTCGCGGTCCGGGACTGCCGAATCAGAGCTGTCCGTCGGCGCCGGAAGAGGCGGCGAGTCAGCGCTCCAAGCGTGTATCACAGAAAGAAGGCATTCTGAGATCGCAAAAATGCGATTGCGGTGCGCAGCAACAAATCGCTTTGAGCGAAAAACGCGCTCATTTTCGGCAGACGATTTCGAAGCCCGGGCGAATTCGGTAGTATGGCATCGCATTGTGAAATCCGATGCCACGCGTTCTCCGTCAATGAAGACGGCCTTGTACGCAAGACGCTACGTTCATGGCAACGCGCATCGATGCGCAGATCCGCCGTGGCCAAGTTGCGCGCAAGATTCCCCTTAATCCTGCCGGCGCAGCTTTTTTCGCTTTTGCGACGCGCGCTGGCGACGGCTCGGATGACCGCCGCGTGTCGTTACTTGAACAACTTGTTGAGTCTGACCTCCTGAAGATCAGCCGTTCTCGGGATTTCGATCATTTCCGGAGCATCCAGGGGATTGGTGATGCGAGAAGCATTCCGCTGCACTGCCGCGGTTTCGCCGCCTCGTTCGCATCATTGAGGCTGAAGTCCTGCTCGGTGTATCTGCAGCGGACCTTTCCGCGAATTCTTCAGGCGAGATACTCCACGAGCGGCGCGTTGGTGGGCTTTCCAATGGATGACGCTACTTCGCTGACCCTCAATGGCGTGGAGGGCCGCGCGCCTTCCGTCCTGTTGGTCAAGGGCACCGCAACCTGCGAGATCGTCGAACCGCAGGCCAACCTGATCGGCTTCGTGAATTTCGATGACATCAAGGACCGGGGCTGGCTTTGTGGGGCCGACAGCGCGCAATTGGTCATGACCCAGCCGGCCAGGATCGAGGCGCTTCAGGCCGTCACGCTGGAAGCGCTGAAACTCGCCTCGCTCTCGCCGGACGCGCTGCTGCAGCCCTACGCGGTAGAAAGCGTCGAAGAGTCCATCCTGCAAGCGGTCGATATGGCGATGGACGCGGCATTGCCGAAGTGCGAAGGCAAGCGCCTGAGCCTGAGCCACTATCTGGCGCTGGTCAGGAAATTCGACCAGTTCCTGGTCGCCAACGCCGGCAAGACGGTGTACAGCGCCGACGTCGCAAGGCAGCTTGGCGTATCGGTGCGGACGCTGCATAACGCCGTGGTTGCCGTTCGTGGCATGAGCATGCACCGATACACACGCCTGCGCCGGCTGTGGAGCGTGCGTCAGCAACTGGTAAGCGGAGTGTCGCAGCAGTCGATCAAGGCGGTCGCGCTCGTGAACGGCTTCTGGCACATGGGCGAGTTCACCTCGCTGTACCGCGACCTGTTCGGCGAAACGCCGCAGCAAACCCTGCTGGCGTCTCGCAGACATCAGGGTGAATTGTCGTAAGCGCGTGACGATAACAAACCGCCTTCCGTAGTTCTACCAACCGAGCCACCTTGCCGGTTCAGGCGCAATTAACCACCGTATGGAAGGTTGGCGGCCATGAGTGCCGCTCTGTGGCCAACCGCCGCAGGAGCCCTTCGTTCGGCGAACGGGCTCGTCCGATCTGGCCCGGCGCTTCCTCGACCGTCATCCCGTTGCACACGGGGAGCGGACAGCGCCGCTTTGATTTTTCCTCTTTTTTTAAGGACGGGACTCATGTCCGGTATCACGCGCCTCATTCTGAATCTGTCCATAGGCGCCAAGCTCGGCATTGCCTCGGGGCTCGGCGTTCTCCTTGTCGCCACGATGGTGATTGTCCAGATGGGAGCCAATACGACGACGCGCAATCTTGAGGCGCGCATGTCGGGGCAGCAGACGATCGCGCGCGACGCGGTGGAAGTGAAGGCGTCGGTTGCCGGCATGCAGATCGCCGTTCGCGATCTCCGCCTCGCCAACAATTCGGCAGATCTGCAGAAGGCGGCCGACGTCCTCGCGGCGAAGCTGAAATCGGCGAACCACTACTCCGATGAAATGCTGAGAATATCCAAGAATCCCGAGAATCGTGCGCGGATCGAAAAGCTCAGGACCAGAGCGGCGGACTATGCCAAGGGCGCTCAGCAGATCGTGGCTGTGCGCACGGAAGCGGTAGCCGCCGCTGGCGGCGCCGACGCCACAGCAAGGATTGCGAAGCTGAACGAAGAAGTTATCCGTATTGCACGCGACGTCACCCTGCCGATCGTTGCCGAACTCGAGCCGCTGGCCAACCAGATCGCCGAAGTCGCCAAGCACAATGTCGAAGTGGAGGCGGCCGAGGGCGCCCGGGATATGGCAACGGCGGAATGGGAGTCCCTGGCGATTGGGATCGGCACGATCCTGTTGCTGATTGGAAGCAGCATATTCTCCTACTTCGCGATCAGCCGTCCGATGCGTGCGCTGAGCGTGTCGATGGAAGAACTCGCCGGCGGCAATTTCGCGGTGGTGCTGCCCGGCCTCGGCCGCAAGGACGAGCTCGGCGCGGTCGCTGATGCCGTCGAGAAATTCAAGGTCGTCTCCGAGCAAAAAGCGCGCGAAGAGGCGGAAGCGAAGATCAAACAGGATCAGGTCGCGGCGCAGCAGCGCAAGGCCGACATGGTCAAGCTCGCCAATTCGTTCGAGGCCGCCGTCGGCGAGATCGTCGAAACCGTGTCTTCCGCCTCGACCGAGCTCGAAGCGTCCGCCGGCACGCTGACATCGACGGCCGAGCGCGCACAGGAAGTCACGACCATGGTGGCGGCGGCTTCGGAAGAAGCGTCGACCAACGTGCAGTCGGTTGCCTCGGCGACGGAGGAACTGTCCTCCTCGGTCAACGAGATCAGCCGACAGGTACAGGAATCGGCCCGGATGGCGGGCGAGGCCGTCGACCAGGCGCGCGCGACCAACGACCGCGTCGGCGAATTGTCGAAGGCGGCCGCCCGCATCGGCGATGTCGTCGAACTGATCAACACCATCGCGGGCCAGACCAATTTGCTGGCGCTCAACGCCACCATCGAGGCGGCGCGCGCCGGCGAGGCCGGCCGCGGCTTTGCCGTCGTGGCGTCGGAAGTGAAGGCGCTCGCCGAACAGACCGCGAAGGCCACCGGCGAGATCAGCCAGCAGATCACCGGCATTCAGGGCGCGACCCAGGAATCGGTGCACGCGATCAAGGAAATCAGCGGCACCATCGAAAGGCTGTCCGAGATCGCCTCGACCATTGCGGCGGCGGTGGAGGAGCAGGGCGCGGCAACCCAGGAAATCTCCCGCAACGTGCAGCAGGCAGCGCAAGGAACCCAGCAGGTTTCGTCCAACATCACCGACGTCCAGCGCGGCGCCAGCGAAACCGGCTCGGCCTCCTCGCAGGTGCTCTCTGCAGCCCAGTCGTTGTCCAGCGACTCCAACCGCCTCAAGCTCGAAGTCGGCAAGTTCCTGGATTCGGTGCGCGCGGCCTGATTATTGCGGTCTCGGCAGGCTTTGACCTGCCGAGCTATGCCGGGGAAGTGAAGGGCGGCTGCGCTGCCGGAATTGGCCATCTGGCCCTGTTTCGACTAAATCTGCGCAGTCGACTGGGCTTATTGCAGCGCCAGTTCCCATCCGGAATGCGGGGCCCCCCGGGAATGCCTGTTACATGATCGCGCTGGTCCGTATCGCACTGAGCCGGCCGTATACGTTTGTCGTGCTCGCTTTGCTGCTGTTGATCATCGGGCCGCTGGCCGCGCTGCGCACGCCGACCGATATCTTTCCGGACATCCGGATTCCGGTCATCGGGGTAGTGTGGAACTATACCGGCCTGCCGCCGGACCAGATGTCCGGACGCATCGTCACGCCGTTTCAGCGGGCGCTGACCACCACCGTCAACGACATCGAGCACATCGTCGCCAACTCCTATACCGGCATCGGGATCGTCAAGATCTTCTTCCAGCCCAATGTCGATATCCGCACCGCCAACGCGCAGGTGACGGCGATCTCGCAGACGATGATCCGGCAATTGCCGCCCGGCGCCACGCCGCCGCTGATCCTCAATTACAGCGCTTCCACCGTGCCGATCATCCAGGTGGCGTTGTCGGGCGAAGGCTTGACCGAGCAGAACCTGGCCGACCTCGGCATCAACCAGTTGCG
This sequence comes from Bradyrhizobium sp., assembly GCA_013822885.1. Taxonomy (GTDB): domain Bacteria; phylum Pseudomonadota; class Alphaproteobacteria; order Rhizobiales; family Xanthobacteraceae; genus Bradyrhizobium. Next base: position 5,730 of record PNLC01000069.1, on the reverse strand, counting down.
CACACCGCTGGTGACCGTGCCCGGCGCGGCAATTCCCTATCCGTTCGGCGGCAAGCAGCGGCAGGTGCAGATCGACCTCAACCCCGCCGCGCTGCAGGCCCGCGGCCTCTCCGGGCAGGACGTCGCCAACGCGCTGGCCGCGCAGAACCTGATCACCCCGGTCGGCACCCAGAAGATCGGTCAGTTCGAATACACCATCCAGCTCAACAACTCGCCGCTGCGGATGGAAGAGCTTGGCGATCTGCCGATCAGGGCGGTCAACGGCGCGATGGTCTATATTCGCGACGTCGCATCCGTGCGCGACGGCAACCCGCCGCAGACCAACATCGTTCATGTCGACGGCAATCGCTCGGTCCTGATGATGGTGCTGAAGGCGGGCGCGACCTCGACGCTCGATATCATCGCCGGCATCAAGCAGAAGGTGATCGACGTCAAGGACCAGCTACCGGAGGCGCTGAAGATCGGCTACATCGGCGACCAGTCGGTGTTCGTCCGCGGCGCGATCGAGGGTGTCGCCGTCGAAGGCGTCATCGCAGCGCTCCTGACCAGCGTGATGATCCTGCTGTTTCTCGGAAGCTGGCGTTCGACCGTCATCATCGCCGTTTCGATTCCGCTGTCGGTGCTCGGTGCCATCATCATGCTGTCGGCGATCGGCGAGACGCTCAATATCATGACGCTCGGCGGACTGGCGTTGGCGGTCGGCATCCTCGTCGACGACGCCACCGTGACCATCGAGAACATCAATTACCATCTGGAACAGGGCAAGCCGGTCGAGCAGTCCATCCTCGACGGCGCCAACCAGATCGTGACGCCGGCGTTCGTATCCCTGCTGTGCATCTGCATCGTGTTCGTGCCGATGTTCTTCCTGGAGGGCGTCGCGCGCTTCCTGTTCGTGCCGATGGCCGAAGCCGTGATGTTCGCGATGATCTGGTCGTTCATCCTGTCGCGCACGCTGGTGCCGACGATGGCGAAATATCTGCTGCAGCCGCATGTCCATCACGAGGGCGGGCTGCCGAAGTCACGCAATCCGCTGGTGCTGTTCCAGCGCGGCTTCGAGGCGCGGTTCGATCGGCTTCGCGCCACTTATCACGATCTGCTGGCGATGGCGCTGGCGCGGCGGCCGCTGTTCGTCACGGGTTTTCTCGCCGTGGTCGCGCTTTCCTTCCTGCTGGTGCCGTATCTCGGCCGCAACTTCTTCCCGGCGGTCGACGCCGGCAACATCCTGATGCATGTCCGGACCCAGGTCGGCACCCGCGTCGAGGAGACCGCCAACCAGCTCGCCGACGTGCAAAAGGCGATCCGCAAGATCATTCCGCCGGGTGAGATCGAGACCATCACCGACAATATCGGCATGCCGATATCTGGCATCAACATGACCTACAACAACACCGGCCTGATCGGGCCGGCCGACGGCGACATCCAGATCAAGCTGAGGGAAGGCCACAAGCCCACCGACGACTATGTCCGCGAACTGCGCGAGCAATTGCCGCAGCTGTTTCCCGGCATGAACTTCTCGTTCCTGCCGGCCGACATCGTCAGCCAGATCCTGAATTTCGGCGCGCCGGCGCCGATCGACCTGCAGATTCGCGGCGCCAATCAGCAGGCGAATTTCGCCTACGCCAACAAGCTGCTCAGTCGCATCCGGAAAATCCCCGGCATCGCCGATGCGCGCATCCAGCAATCGCCGAACGCGCCGACCTTCAATATCGAGGTGGACCGCACGCGCGCGCAATATGTCGGCCTGACCGAGCGCGACGTCACCAACAGCCTCGTGGTAAACTTGGCCGGCAGTTCGCAGGTCGCGCCGACCTACTACCTCAATCCCGATAACGGCGTGTCCTATTCGATCGTGATGCAGACGCCGCAATACAAGATGGATTCGCTGAGCGCGCTGCAGGCGCTGCCGATCACGGCGACCGGCAATACGCAGGCGCCGATCCTGGGCGGCATCGCCGACGTCAAGCGATCGACGTCGAGCGCGGTGGTTTCGCAATACGACATCCAGCCGATGGTGCAGATATTTGCCACGCCACAGGGGCGCGATCTCGGCGCGGTCGCCGCCGACGTCAGGGCCGTGATGGCGGACACCGCAAAGGACGTGCCGAAGGGCTCGACCGTGGTGCTGCTCGGTCAGGTGGAGACCATGAACAGCGCGTTCTCGGGCCTGCTGTTCGGACTGCTGGCGGCCATCGTGCTGATCTATTTCCTGATCGTGGTGAACTTCCAGTCCTGGTCCGATCCGTTCGTGATCATCACCGCGCTCCCGGCGGCGCTCGCCGGCATCGTCTGGATGCTGTTTACGACCCAGACCACGCTGTCGGTGCCGGCGCTGACCGGCGCGATCATGTGCATGGGCGTGGCCACCGCCAACAGCGTGCTGGTGATCAGTTTCGCCCGCGAGCGCTACGAGGAACTCGGCGATCCCATCGCCGCCGCGCTGGAGGCAGGTTTCGTCCGCTTCCGCCCGGTGCTGATGACGGCGCTCGCCATGGTCATCGGCATGTTGCCGATGGCGCTGGGGCTCGGCGAGGGCGGCGAGCAGAACGCGCCGCTCGGCCGCGCCGTGATCGGTGGACTGATTTTTGCAACGATTGCCACGTTGATGTTCGTTCCCGTGGTGTTCAGCATGGTACACAAGAAACAAGGCGCCAAAGCCGCCGCCGCACCGGAGATACCGCATGCCCACTGAACCGCGCCCGCCGGTCTCACGCCGGAAGCTGGGCCTATTCGGGTTAGTGGCCGTGATCGGTGCGGGGCTGATCGTCGCCACCGGCATTCGTGCCCGCGAGGATTCCAGCGCCAGGCTGAAGGAATGGACCGACGCCCAGGCGATCCCGACGGTAGCCGTCGCGCCGCCCAGCGCCCGGGCGCTCAATCCGACCATCGATCTGCCGGGCCGGCTGGAAGCCTATTCGCGCGCGCCGATCTTTGCGCGCGTCAGCGGCTATCTCAAGAGCTGGAGCGCCGATATCGGCGCCAAGGTCAAGGCCGGCGATGTGATCGCCGAGATCGAGGCGCCGGATCTCGACCAGCAATTATTGCAGGCGAGGGCCGACCTCATCAGCCAGCAGTCGAGCGCGCAACTGTCGGAGGCGACGCTGAACCGGCGCAGGACGCTGCTCGCCTCCAACTTCGTCTCGATGCAGGAGATCGACGAGCGCACCGCCGACCTCAACAACAAGAAGGCCGCCGTCAAGTCCGGCCAGGCCAATGTCGAACGGCTGGAGGCGCTGGCCGGCTACAAGAAAATCACCGTGCCGTTCGACGGCGTCGTGACCTCGCGCGAGACCGATGTCGGCGCGCTGATCAATGCCGGCGGCGGTGCCGGGCCGGCGATGTTCGTGGTCTCCGACATCACCAAGCTGCGCGTCTATGTCAACGTGCCGCAGAACTACGTCCCGGCGGTCAGGATCGGAGCAAAGGCCGTGCTGACGATGCCGGAATATCCGAACCGCACGTTCGCCGCGACGGTCGAAGCCTCCTCGCAATCGGTCGATGTCGGGTCGGGGACCACGCGCATGCAGCTCGGGCTCGACAATGCCGGCGGCGAGCTGATGCCCGGCGGCTATGCAAGCGTCCGCCTGCCGCTCGAGCGCGACGCAGCGCCGCTGCACATTGCCTCCAGCGCGCTCATCTTCAACAAGGATGGCCTGCGGGTCGCAACCGTCGGCACCGACGACAAGGTGCGGTTCAAGACGGTGACGATCGCCCGCGACCTCGGCAAGGAAATCGAAATCGCCTCGGGCCTTGCGGCCGACGACCGCGTCATCATAGCCCCGCCGGATGGCCTCGCCGATGGCGACGAGGTCCGGGTCTCCGGTGCCGGCGCCAGGGGGAAGCCGGCGACAGTGTCGGAGAAGCAGGACGTGAAGGGGTAGGCGACGCTCCCCGCGCCCCGGACGCAGCGCAGCACGCAGTGATGCGCTGCAGAGCCGGGGCCCATCTCGCGAACGCTGCACTATCCATGGGTCCCGGCACAGCGGAGCAGCGCTACGCGCTGCACCGCGTCCGGGACACGATACCTACGCCACCCGCCACTCCAGCACGCCGTCTTCGGCCGTGGTGACGTTGCCGACGGTGCCCACCGGCGTCCGGTCCATGTTCTGCAGATGCGCAAGCGTCGTCCCGTCATTCGCGGGGATGCGGGCGAGCGCGCGCGCATCGGCCTCGGTGCGCATCATCACCACGCCGTGCTCGACTTCGCCCTTGCCCTTGTAGATCACGGTAAAGCTCTCGACCTTGCCCTTGCCTGAGGCTTCGGTGACGAAATCAGGCACCTTGCGGCGGTTGCGGTCGGCCTCGGCCTGGACGCTGATGTCCTGCTTGAGTGCCTGCTTTGGCGCCTCGCGCGACACCACCAGCCCGTGATGCTTGGTGACGAACCCGCCCTGGCCGTAGAGCAGGCCGAGCTTGCCGCCCTCGCGCAGCTTGCGCACCATCGCGATCGCCGCATGCGTCATGTAGGTGTTGAGCGGGGCGCCGAAGAAGGTGAGGCCGCCGGTCACGGTCGGCTGCACGTCGGGGCCCAGGCCCAGCGTCCGCCGCGCCATCTTCGGCACGCAGGGAAAGCAGCTATAGAGTTCGATGGCGTCGAACTTCCTGCCGTCGCCCTCGACCAGGTCCATCACCGCCTTGAGCACGGCGTTCTGCGGATGGCTTTCGTAGAACTGGTCGCGCACCAGATAGTCGCGCGGCTCTTCCGCCGAGGCGCCGCCGAGCGGATAGACCAGGCGATCTTCGGGCACGCCGGTCGCGCGCGCCTTCGCCAGCGACGTCAGCAGCACCGCGCCGCCCATGTTGACGGTCGGATTGGCGACCATCAGCTTGGTGTAGGGCCAGGCGATCAGCCGGTTGTCTGGCGTCGGCGTCGTGATCTCGTCAGGCGAGAAGTGCTTCTGCAGCCACGAATTGGGATTCTCCGACGCGACCTTCGAGTAGGTCGACCACAGCGCGCCGGATTCGGCGAGCGCCTCGCGCGGCGTCTGGCCCCAATGCGCCGACGTGGCGGACTCATAGAGCGGGTACACGGTAATGGGGCGGAACACGCCGAGTTTTACCGCCATCGGTTTCTGGAAAACTGCGCCGCGCTTCGGCTCCTCGACGTCATGGGCGAACGGCGTCCAGGGCAGCGCAATGCCGCCGCGCTCGGCCTTGGTCGCGGTCGATTGCGCTTCCGCGCCGCAGACCACCGCCACGCTGCATTCGCCGCGCGCGATGCGCTGCGCCGCCTCGTGAATGTAGCGGATCGGACTCTCGCCGCCGACCGGGCCGTAATAGCAATGATCAGGCGTGACGCCGAGCCGCTCGGCCAGCTGCTTGTCGGGATCGCGGTAGCGCCAGCTCAGGAAGTTGACGACGTCGAGCGAGCCGAGATCGCCGAGCAGCTTTGCCCCGCTATCGGCCTCCGCGCGCCGCACCGCGTGTTCGAGCAGCGCCAGCGGCTCCCGCCCGGCGGCGATGTTCTTGGGTCGGTCGACAATTTCGCCGACGCCAACGATGACGGGAATGCGGTCTTCGGGGAGGGAAGTGTTGGGCATTTTTTCGTGCTTCGCTTTCCTTGGAGATTCTACTTGCAGTCCTGGTTCCGTCATTGCGAGGAGCGCAGCGACGAAGCAATCCATCGCTCGGCAAAGAACGTATGGATTGCTTCGCTTCGCTCGCAATGATGTTGTGGACGGCCCCACCTGAACGGCATCAAGTGCCAAAACGTGGTCGCCGGAGCGCCACAAA
>PNLC01000068.1 GCA_013822885.1 Bradyrhizobium sp. | reverse complement strand
CACCCATGACGGCGAGGAAGGCGGCATCGTGGTCTCCGGGCGGCTCGAGGTGACCGTCGACGACGAGCGGAGAATCCTCGACCCCGGTGATGCCTATTATTTCGAAAGCCGCCGCCCGCACCGCTTCCGCTGCGTCGGCGGCAAACCGTGCGAAGTGATCTCGGCCTGCACTCCGCCGACGTTCTGACGGAGCGCGGGCGCAAGCCAAAGCCGCTGCGGTGCTGTTATGGTCGGGATTTCAGAAAACGGGATCGTGATCGGAACATTGTGACGTAGTTCACTCAATCCCGTTTGCCGCCTCGTGCTAAGGTTGATCATATTATGGGTTAGCAACCGGCGGAGTTCGGCCCATGACGCAACCAAACTTGTCGGCAAATCCCGAAGCCCGCGGCTGGATCGAAAGAACCGCGACCATCGGCAATTTCTTCCTTCTGATCTCGATCGGCTTTTTGGCCGTGACAGCGATTCTCATCGTGCAGGATCTGAAACGCGACGTGGTTACGATCGAGCCGATCGAAGTCCCAAAAGCGCTATCCGACAGCGGCTATACACCCGGCGTGGCCGGTTACCGCCTGCGCGACGCGCTGAATACCTATGCCGGAGCGCCTGCTCCCGGAGACAACGTCACCACCCTCAACTTTAATTCCGTTGCTCACGACGATGCCAGTCTCAATTCGAATCTGGATTTGAGCATTTCTGCACGCCACGAGTTGCCCGATATCGTGGTTCCGCAAATCGGTCTTTCGCTTCGTGTGATTGCATCTTCCATCCGCAGCGCCCTGGGCATGACGGGACATGCGATATCGGGCGAACTTACCCGTCAAGACAGCAAATACGCATTGCGCGTGCGCGTCGATGGCCGGCAGGTATTCAGCAGCGGTTTCGAGGCGGAGAATCCCGATGATCTCATGACCAAGGCAGCGCCTGGCGTCATGGAGATCATACGGCCGGCCGCCCACGCCATGGCGCGATATCGTGACCGGAACGAAGAGGGCCTGCTAAGGGCCGAGCAGATCATCGCCCGCTACAAGAAGTCTGACATCAACGTCCAGTGGGCCTATTTGCTGAAGGGGAAACATGCGCTTGGACGCGACAACTATCAACAGGCAGACGACATGTTTTCGAATGCAGTAAGCTCGAACCGGAACAACGAGCAACCGCATATGCAACTGGGCGTATCGCTGCTTCGTCAGGGCAAGCCCGATGACGCCATCAAGCAATTTCGACGCGTGCTCGCGATCAACCCGAAGTCGGCGACCGCCTACAACAACATCGGCGTTGCGCTGGCTACTCAGGCTAACCGGGGAAATGCAGGGACTGATCCGGCCAAACTGGAGCAGGCGATTGCGGAATATCAGCGAGCCATCAAGACTGAACCGGGCTACGTGCTTCCGTACAATAATCTTGGTCTGGCGCTGTTCTACCGTGATCAGATCGACGACGCCATCAAACAATATCGCGATGCGATCGAGATCGCCCCGAACTATCTGCTCGCGCGCTGGAATCTGGCCTTCGCCTTGAGACAGCGCAGCTTCGGTGCGGCCGTCACCGAATACCGTGCAGCAATCAAGCTCGCGACGGACCCGCAGCAACGCGCGATGTTGCACACCTCTCTCGGTGACTTCCTGCAGGAAACTGGCGAGAACGGCAACATCGAAGCCGCCATTCTGGAATATCGGCACGCCATCGAGATGAACTGCTATAGCTGGGCACACAACAATCTCGGCTCCATCTGGCGCAGTCGGGGCAAAATCAACGATGCAATCGCCGCATTTGCCAAAGCCACGACCTGCGAGCCAAAAGACAAGATATTTGAGGTGAACTTGGAGCAAGCGCTGCGGGCGCAGGAAGCAAGTGCGGTAACAACGGGCCTGGCAAAACGGTAGCCACCCGCTGCGCGATGTGGGCGGCACTACATACCGAACTTTCCTACTTCGCTATCGCGCTGGAAAGGGCGACCTCGGGTCAGGCGGTTTGACGCAGCGTTTTCACGCCATCGCCAGCCGCTGCCGCGACCGCATCAGTAACAGCAGCATGATCACGACGTTGAGCGCGTTCCATGCGAGGCCGTTGGCGAACGCCGCGGCATAGGAGCCGGTGGCGTCGAAGATCACGCCGGAGATCCAGCCGCCGAACGACATGCCGAACACGGAGGCAAAGATCACGATGCCGACGCGGGTCGCGGCTTCCGAGGCCGGCATCGCCTCGCGCACGATGATGGCGTAGCTCGGCACGATACCGCCCTGGAACAGGCCGAACATCGCGGAGATGATATAGAGCGAGGTCAGGCTGTCGAAGAACAGATAGAACAGCAGCGCCGTGCCCTGCGCGACCGAACCGATCAAAAGCGTTGCGATGCCGCCGATCCTGTCGGCGAGGAAGCCCGAGCCGATCCGGCTGATGATGCCGAAGCCCAGCATCAACGACAGCATTTCGGCGCCGCGCGCCACGCCGTAGCCGAGGTCGCCGCAATAGGCGACGATATGCACCTGCGGCATCGCCATCGCCACGCAGCAGGCGATGCTCGCCAGCCCCAGGATCGCGGTCAGAGCGTTGGTCGAGAGCTTCAGGTTCACGCGCGGCGGCGCCGCGTTGACGTGGCTGCGCTGCGCCCCCGCCCCCATCAGCATGCGCAAGCCGATCAGCGCCAGCGTCATCGCCACCGCCGTGAAGATGCCGATCGCGATATGGGTGGTGCGCCAGCCGAGCTGCTCCATGCCGAAATTCACCAGCGGCGGCCAGATCGTGCCGCCGATGTAGTTGCCGCTGGCAGCGATCGCGACCGCGAGCCCGCGGTGGCGGTCGAACCAGTGCGAGGCTTCGGCCATCAGCGGGCCGAAGGTCGCCGACGAGGAAAGCCCGATCGCGAAGTGCACCAGGATGAACTGCCAGATCGAGTTCGACATCCCCGCCAGGATATAGCCGAGGCCGAGAATGCCGATGCCGAGCCCGATCGCGGTGACGATGCCGTAGCGGTCGGTGATCTTGCCGGTCAGCACGCCGCCCGAACCGAATCCAAGCATGACGAAAGTGAACGCCAGCGAGGCGGTACCGCGGGTTGCGCCGAAGTCGCTCTGTACCACCGGCAGCGCGACCACCACCGACCACATGCCGACGCTGCCGAGCGCACCGATCAGCACGGCTACGGCAAGCCGGGTCCATGCCCGGCGCGAGTCGGGAACGAACAGACTGGAATCTCGGGAGAGCTCAGAAGAAATTACCACGGCGCAGGCAACTTCGGGTGCTTGTCGCCCAAGGTCAAGCCACATTGGCGCGATATTGGGCATGCAATCGCGGGGGAGCACCGTCGCGACCGCCAGCGCGGGGCGCCTCAGCTAGCAGATATGTCTGAGCAGCGTTTCCGCGACTTCGATTTCAGGGAGATCCTGCCCCTTGTCGAAGCCGGCGAGGACCGGGGCGAGCACCCCGGATACCGCTGCGGCTCTTCCATTTGCAAAATAAAGACGTGCCAATCCGAGCGCACCGCGCAGCTCGAACGTCCTGGTCTGCTGGCCTCTGGCGATTTCCAGCGACCTGTTGAAGGCATCTTCCGCGGTGGAAACGTCCGGCGGCTCACGACGCAGCAACAGTTCGCCGCGGGCGCGATGCAGTTCGGCATCGAACCAACGCTGGCCGGTTTGCTCCGCCGAGGCGATCTGCTCCTTGAGGATTTCCAGCCCGGTCTCGACTTGCCCGGTCTCCGCATCCGCGACCGCGACCTGCATTCCCCAGAACGGTTCGCAAAGGTAGCAGTCGCTTTCGTGCAGCAATGCCCAGCCCCGGCGCATTTCCGCCAGACCACCCGCGCCGTCGCCGGCACGCCATTTGGCCAAACCGTTCAGGTGAGTGCCGGCGGCGATATACAACGGCATCCGGTGCTGGCGGGCGATGGTCAGGATCGCCTCGGTCTGCTGCAGCATGCGGCCATGCACCCCGCACAGTCCGTCGAAGACGGCGTTGTGAACCAGCGCATTGGCCTCGGACAGCGCACGCTTTTCTGTGGGCGACCTCATCGCCTCTTCGGAAAGCCGGCGCGACCGGTCGATCTTCCCGAGCGGCCACAGAACCAGCGCCAGAAACCGCATGATCACCGACGGCAAGTCCAGCGTCGACGCCTTGAAGGCCGAGGGATCCGGTTCGGCATCGTAAATCGCGAGCGCCTGTTCGAGGTGCACGCGCGCGTTCAGGTAGTCGCCGGCGAACCAGCAGGTCACGCCGTTGGCGTAGCGCGCGACGATGGCGGCCACCGGTGATTCCGGCCGCAGTTCGGCGACGCTCATGGTTGCCTCCGCCAGCTCCCGCATCGGCACGATTTCGCCGCGGTTCAGGCTGGCGTTGAACAGGCCCGAATAGATCGGCGCCAGTTCAGCCGGATCGTTGACGTCGACGGCGAGCTGCCGGGCGCGCGTCCACGCGGCCACCGTCTCGGGCGCGCTGTGCCCGAGGCTGCCGCGCAACGCGCGACCATAGGCGATCTGCAGATGCAGCCGTTTGACGCGCCCGCCCGGCGCATCGGGCAACTCGTCGGCAATGGCAACCGCCTTGCCGAGATGCGCGATCGCCTCCGAATAGGCCGAGCGCTTCAAGGCCTGCTGGCCCGCCTTGCACCACCATCCGAACGCCGTCTCGCTCAGGCCCGCTTCGGTGAAGTGGAAGGCAACGACTTCCGGTTCGGTCTCGGCGATGGCGGAAAACTGATCGCGCAGCACTTCGCCAATGCGCCGGTGGAGCACTTGCCGGCGGCTCTTGAGCAGGCCCGCGTAGGCCGCTTCCTGCACCAGCGCATGCTTGAAGCTGTAGCTCGCTTCCGGCGGCGTCCCGCGCCGCGACAGCAACTCGGCCGCTTCGAGCTGCTCCAGCGCGGCATTCAGCGCGTGATCGTCACGCCCAGCCACGCATCGCAACACCGTATAAGAAAAGTCGCGGCCGATCGCGGCGCCGATCTGCGCCACCTCCTTGACCGGCGCCAACCGGTCGAGCCGCGCCATCAGCGAATCCTGCAGCGTCGCGGGGATCGCCAGCGGCGGCAGCGGACTGTCGAGGCGAAGACGTCCGGCGTCTTCCACCAGCAGGCCCGACTCCAGCACCATCTTGGTCAATTCCTCGACGAACAGCGGAATGCCGTCGGTCTTGTCGAGGATCTGCGTCATCATTTCGCCGGGGAGTTGCCGGCCGACGGTGACCTGCTCGATCAACGCGCGCGTGTCCTGCCGGTCGAGCCGGTCGAGCGGCAGGACGCTGACATTGGCAAGTCCTGCCCACGGCGGATCGAACCCGGGCCGCGATGTCATCAGCACGAAGATCGGCAATCCCCTGATCCGGTCGACCGTGAGGTCCAGCAGTTCGAGCGAGGTGGCGTCGGCCCAATGCAGGTCCTCGCTGACGATCAGCACGGGTTGCTGCCGCGCCATGGCCTCGAGCTGGTCGAGAAGGGCGGCGAATGTCTGCCGCCGCTGCTGCACCGGACTGAGCACAAGCGGCGGATAGCGCTCGCCGGTCGGGATCGAAAGCAGCGCGGCAATCAGCGGCGTTGCGGTCGCGATCTGCTGCGTGCCGCGCGCCAGCATGGCCTCGAGCTTGTCGAGTTTTTGTTCGGGCAGGTCTTGCGGCCTGATGCCGGCGGAGCGCTCGAGCTGGGCGACGAAGGGATGCAGCGCGCTGTTGGTGTGATAGGGCGAGCACTGATACCGCACCCGGCAGTGCGCCACCGATGCAAAGCTTTCGCAGATCCTTGCCACCAGGCGCGACTTGCCGATCCCGGCCTCGCCGGAAATCAACACCACCTGGCCCTGCCCTTCCCACGCCAGCCGCTGGCGCGACAGCGCGAATGCGATCTCCGCCTTGCGCCCGACAAAGCCGATCGAACGCGCGGTGCGCACCGCCTCGAAGCGGCTTTCCGATACGGCCCCGCCCTCGACCGCCCACACCGCGATCGGCTCGCTGATCCCCTTGACCTCGCGGCGGCCGAGGCTGCGGAACGTAAAGAGATCACCGAGCAGTGCGCGCGTCGAAGGCGCAACGACGACCGCGCCGGGCTCCGCGAGACTCTGCAGCCGTGCAGCGACGTTCGGGGCGTCTCCGACCGTTGCCTGCTGTTCCGACGCATCGCCGCTGACGAGGTCGCCGACCACCACGAGCCCGGTCGCAATCGCGATTCGTACCTCGACCCGCTCCCGCGCGCGCAGCGCCCTCATTGCGGCGATGATGTCGAGGCCCGCGCGCACGGCGCGCTCCGCGTCGTCCTCATGCGCGCGGGGATAGCCGAAATAGGCGAAGATGCCGTCGCCGACGAACCTGGCGATCATGCCGTCGTAGGTCGCGATGACCTGCGCACAAGCGATCCGATAGACACGAATCACCTCCCACATGTCTTCAGGATCGAGCCGCGCCGAGAGCGCGGTCGAGCCGACCAGGTCGCAGAACATGACGGTGAGGTGACGCCGCTCGGCGTCGGGCCGGCGCGTGGGCTCGGCGATCAATCCGCCCTGGTTGAGTTCGGCGATCACGCGCAGCAACTTGCGGCGATGCCCGAGCAGGACACCAAGTGAATCAAGGTCTTTGTCAGTCAGTTCGGGAAGCACGCTGAGATCGATGCCATTGTCGGCAAAACGCTGCGCGTATTGCCCAAACCCAAGCGTCTCGAGCCAGTCCGCAATATGTTGCATTGGCTCCACCGACCGTCCGGTAGGCGGCTACCGAGGCTGGACCACGGTGCCAGAACGACGCTATTCCTATTTTTCCCGGATGGCACGCATGATTTCTGCGAATGCAGGCCGGGCGAAATCCGGTCCTGCATCGATCGCAAATTGCGCGCGCGATGTTGTCGCCCCTTGACGTTGAGGGCGTTGCTGCGAACGGATTGGCCACTACATGACGGCTCGTGGTGTGCAAACGTCGGCGTCACCATGAGGACCAGATTGGTTGTTATGGCGTCGCCGGAATTTTTCGGAAGATACGAGATAGAGAGAACGTACGATGAGAACCACCCTCACCATACTGCTGGCGCTGACGGCGCTCTCGGCACTGCCGCTGCGGGCGCACAGCCACGAGCAGCACGCGCACGAAGGCTACGCGGCGGGCGAACCCGGCGATCCCAAAAAGCCTTCCCGCACCATCGAGGTCGGGATGACCGAAATGGCCTACGCGCCCGCGCGCATCGAGGTGAAGCGCGGCGAGCAGATCCGCTTCGTGATCCGCAACGCAGGCGCCGACAACCACGAATTCCTGCTTGCCACAAGAGAGGAGAATCTCAAGCATGGCGAGGCGATGAAGGAAAATCCGCATATGGAACACGCCGAGCCGAACGGCGTGCGGCTGGCGCCCGAGAAATCGGCCGAGATCGTGTGGAAATTCACCAAGCCCGGCACCTTCGAATATTCGTGCCTGATCCCCGGCCATCGCGAGGCCGGCATGATCGGCGAGGTTCTGGTGAAATAAGTTCCTTGTGAACCGAGCGATCGTGTAGTGGGGCATTGGTGAAGCGGCGGTGACAAAGCGACGGCGCCAGGCACCGGAAATTACCTGTTTGCGTACCCCCTGATCGGCCCTACAACCGGCCCCATTCGAAGTTTCAGAAAGCGAGCCGGTTGTGCAAAGGATCGAACATCAGGGTTTCCTGTTGCTGCTTGTCGCCATCACGCTGGCGTTCGCCTGGGTTCTGCAGCCGTTCTATGGCGCCATTCTCTGGGCGATCGTGGTGTCGGTGCTGTTCGCACCGGTTTATCGGCGGCTGCTGGCACGGATGGGCGACCGGCGGAGCCTTGCGGCCGCGGTCACCCTTCTGATCGTCATCGCGATCGTCATCCTGCCGCTGACGATGGTCGCGACATCGCTCATCCAGGAAGCAACAGGCCTGGTCACGAAAATCCAGTCGGGCGAATACAATTTCGGCAACTACCTGCAGCAGATACTCGACGCATTGCCGGCCTGGGCGAAAGGGCTGATCGAGCGCTTCAACCTCACGGATTTCTCCGGCCTGCGCGAACAACTCAAGGACGGCCTGATGAAGGGCGGCCAGGTTCTCGCGCCGCAGGCGCTCAGCATCGGCATGAACACGTTCGAGTTCGTGATCCAGTCCGGCATCATGCTCTATCTGCTGTTCTTCCTGCTGCGTGACGGCAGGGCGCTGGCCGAACGGATCAAGGAAGCCATTCCGCTCCATACCCATCAGAAGTCGGCATTGTTCGCCAGATTCGCCGACGTGGTTCGCGCCACCGTCAAGGGCGGCATCGTCGTCGCCATCGTCCAGGGCGCGCTTGGCGGCGTCGCGTTCTGGTTCCTCGGAATCCACGCCGCGCTATTGTGGGCCGTGCTGATGGCGTTCCTGTCGCTGGTCCCCGCCGTCGGCGCGGCGCTGGTCTGGCTTCCGGTGGCGATCTACTTCCTAGCGACCGGCGCCATATGGCAGGGCATCGGGCTGATCCTGTATGGCGTGCTCGTCATCGGCCTGGTGGACAACGTGCTTCGTCCAATGCTGGTCGGCAAGGAAACCAAGCTGCCGGATTACGTGGTGCTGATTTCCACGCTCGGCGGCATCGAAGTCTTCGGCCTCAACGGCTTTGTCATCGGTCCCTTGATTGCCGCGATGTTCATGGTGAGCTGGGAAATCTTTTCGAAATCGCGGCGCACGGTGCAGGAGAGCGCCTAGCCTCTTCGCAGCCCGGATGTAGCAGAGCGGCATCCGGGCTGCGATTCCAGGTTTCGACATCGCTCGGACCCGCTGCTGAATTTCATCTGGCGGGGAACAGGTTGTCGTTGGACCGATCGAGCCGCTTGTCGGATCCTGCCGCCGCGTTGAGATGACCGACCAGTTCGCCGGAAAGTCGATAGATATTGATCCCTTTGAGGCGATAGATTTTCTGACCCCTGAGATCGAAGATATCCAGCCCGTTCACCACGCCAACGTGGGCGCCATTGCTGTTGAAAATGTTGCCGCTCATGACCGACCTCCAGCAGGCTACGCAATCAAGCTGCGCTTGTTGGAAGACAATAGCGAGACAATTCGGACGTCACGCCGCCGCACACTCCGAGGTGCATTCAGCGCGGTAGCCCGGATGTAGCAAAGCGAAATCCGGGAACACTCTGTCAGCGGATGGACCTTCCCGGATTGCGCTACGCTTCATCCGGGCTATGCCGCCTGAAACGTTTTCCGTCATGGCCGGGCTTGTCCCGGCCATCCACGTCTTTTCTGCGCGATTGGAGCAAAGACGTGGATGCCCGGCACAAGGCCGGGCATGACGACCAAGGCAACGCGCGGAAAATGCGATTACGACAATTGCAGGGCTGCGCATGTGTGTGAACTACAAGTGATGCAGTTGCGCGAAAACACGAGTCCAGAAATGGCACACTCGGTCGCAAGAATGTCGTTGCGCCGCGCGACTTGTTTAGCGAAAATTAAGCATGCTGGCTGGCGCGGCTGGAGTTGTTGGAGAGTTCACACATGTACCGATCATCGCTCACGATGGCCTTTGTCGTGCTGTATTCCGCGGCCGCCGCGGCCAGCGACATCTACCTGGCGCCGGGCGCAGTCTACGCGCCATCCGCCGATGTCTATGTGCGTCCGGCACCGGCCTATCGGCAACCGCCTTACGCAGAACCCGGTTACGGATATCGGCAGCCTTCCTATTACGGAACGGAGCCTGCATACCGCGCACCTGCATCCGTCTACGGCGAGTACGGCGCGCCCTACCCCGCGCGACCGGTCTACGTCGAACGCGCGCCCGCCTATCCCGAGCGTCACTACGCTCCCGAGCGTCCCTACGCTCGCGAGCCCTACTACGCGCAGGATCGCTACTACGGCGAGGGACGCGACTACGCGCTGGAGTATGCGCCGAGGCCGCCGGCATCCGTGCCCTACCGTTCGCGCGCGAGATGCGACGACGGCTATGGCAGGTGGGTCTCCTGCGATTAGGTCGACGGCGTTGCAAAGGCTTTGCGATTGCGGTGGCAATACTTAGGGCGGATTAGCCGAAGGCGTGATCCGCCCTCCGACCGATAAACTTTGGATTACGCTGTCGCTAATCCTCCATCTGTTCGCACGGCGACGGTATCGTTTTCGCTCTATCCATGCAGCGCACCGTCACCGCAATTCGCCGTTTTAAGTGCCGGGCGGTCGCGGCCCCTGGAACTGAATTCCGCATTTCTTTGCGATCGAGGCCTGCTCAACGGCAACCATCTGTCCCTTCATCTGGGATAGTTCGGCCGCGGTCTGCTTGTCGCCGCCGACGAAGAACGCCGCCGGCCAGAAGATGACGATAGCGGCCGCTGTGGCGACGCCGTCCTTTGTGCGCTGACTATCTTGCGCCCCGGACAGCGTCGCGGCCCGTGTCGAGATGGCTTGAGCCTCCAAGGCAAGCTGCTGACAGGTATATGATTGATACGCGACCGGCGAAACGTATGCAGGTGTGATATCCGACGCGGAAGACGCACAACCGCCTAACGCAGCGCCCAGCGCCACGATTCCCAAAATACGCATTTCATGATGTCCCCCAAGACCCAGCGCCATCCAACCGCAACCATAACGCGAACGCAATAGCGAATGCGTGAAGCTTGCTCCAGAGCGTAGTTTTACGGTTAGACTTCCGGACTATCTCCGCTTGCAGCGGGCGGCGTAACAGACAAACATCAGGAAACGCAGCGCGGTCGCTGAAGTCGATCTTTTTCAGCTAGCAAGTAGCCCGCGTGAGCGCAGCGATATGCGGGATGACCCGGATGTCGCTTCGGTCATCCGGGCTACGCCTGCGCCCTCCATCTCAACGCCCCTTGCAGTATCGCTCTATAAATCATAGTATATGTAACTATAGAAAACTGATGCGTATCTTCAAGACCAAGACGCTTGCGAGATTCACCCGTCAGAACGGCATCCCGGATTCCAGTTTGGTTTCAGCTGTCGAACGTGCTCAGCGCGGCTTGATGGATGCCGATCTGGGCGGGCGGATTATCAAACAGCGCGTTGCGAGGCCAGGAGAAGGCAAGAGAGGTGGCTTTCGCCTGATTGTCGGGTTCGGCTCCCATCGGTCTGTCTTCCTGTTCGGCTTCGCCAAGAACGAGCGCGAGAACATCAGTGATGCCGAGTTGGTCACCTTGCGGCAGATTGCAGGGTCGTTCCTGGATGCCAGCGATGAAAAGATCGAGCGAACTCTCGAAGACGGAACTTTGATTGAGGTGCAACATGGCAGCGAAAGCAAAAAAGGCTAAAGCTGGAAGCAGCCGGCTTACAAAGGAACTGCTGGAGACCGCGCGTGACATGCGCACGAGTGGCCTGCTCACAAGGGCAGCGCATGAGAAGATTACGATGCGGCACAAGGCTGATCTTCCGGCTGCCGTTAAGGCTTCGCTGTCCGCTCGAGAGATCAAAACGCTGCGCAAGCAGGCAAATTTGAGCCAGGCAGTATTTGCGCGCTACCTCAATCTCACGGTTGGATACGTCTCGCAACTTGAACGCGGGGTCAAACGTCCAACCGGCCCGGCGCTGGTCTTGCTTGACGTGATCCGACGCAAAGGCATCGAAGCGATCCTCTGAACTGACTCGACCGTTGTCAGGTGGCGGCACGCAGGATGGGCGGAGGGAAGAGGCTGGGCAAGAATTCGGACCACTACTGAACTTGTAGAATGTCGTTCCTCAACGTACCCCCGCGCGGCGATGGTGATAGAATTTTCTGTGCATCGCAGCCCGTATCGGCGAATGGATTTCTATCGCCTTGAGAGAAAACCGAATACTTGCCCCGCCTCGAAGCGATACCCATCATCTAAATTCCATTCAACAAAGAGGATGGGTTTCCCTTTCGCTCTACCCATCCTACGAACCGGCACTGCAGAAGCTCGGGAAAATCCTGAGTCCGTTCGCACGAATTTCCTCAACCCAATCAACGTGATTTGCCCCGTCCAGCCATCGCCGCAAAAATAAACCTGTTCTCTCTACCCCCAAATCAGCCGTACAATCTCCGCGTTCCGGCCTGCCAAGAGGGGCGTATCGCGATCGTCACGGACGTTGGCTCGGAATGCGGTGGACGCGGCAGCGACCGCTGCGCTGATGCGATGGCAGGGCGGGCTTTGGCCCGTGAGCGATCGGCGGCGCGGCAGACGAACGACGCTGAAGCGTACGGCAAAACCGTGTGGTCCTGGCGCCCGTGGCTGGCGTCAAGTCGGCGGAGGCGTTGCGGGCCCGACCGGGCACGCCAACGCCGTCAATTCGCCGATGACGGAGGCAAAAGGAATTCGTCTCCGAGGAGAGCGCGCCATAAGCCGTAAAACCACTGCGCAGGGAATGCCGGAATGCTCCGACTGTACCTGTATGCTCGTGTGCGCACTTCTCGCGCACTATTGCACACGAGACCGCGGGT
>PNLC01000067.1 GCA_013822885.1 Bradyrhizobium sp. | reverse complement strand
CCGCAGCCTGGACCGAAATTCGATTACAAGCTCGACTGGTTCAGGCGGCTGCGGTCGCATGCCGGCAAGCTCCTCAAGCAGGACATCCCCGTGGTGCTGGCCGGCGACTACAACGTGGCGCCGACCGAACTCGACATCTATCCGACGAGGTCCTGGGACAAGGACGCGCTGATCCAGCCGAAGAGCCGTGCAGCGTTCAAGGCGCTGGTGGCGCAGGGCTGGACGGACGCGATCCGGACGCTGCATCCGTCAAAACCGATGTTCACGTTCTGGGATTACAAGCGTAACCGCTGGCCGCGCGACGCCGGCTTGCGGCTCGATCATCTGCTGCTAAGTCCGGTGCTGGCGCAGCGGCTGATCAAGGCCGGCGTCGACCGCAAGATACGCGGTGACGAAGGCGCCAGCGATCACGCGCCGGCGTGGATCGTGCTGAAGTAGGTCCACGCATGCCCTAGCCGCCAAACTTCCTACGCAGCATGATGCCGAGAATATTGGAATAGTCGTCCGTCCACACGGCGCTCGTCCGGTCCGCATGCAACCGCGTCCAGCTTCCCGCAACGCTTCCGATATCGGTCGCCTCGCGCGCCATCACGACCACCCTGGCGTTGGCAGTGAACGTCGTCATCATACCGCCCGCGCTGTCATCCTCCCGCAGGAAGGTGACCAGCCCCTGCGACCGGGCGACGTTTGCCACCACGGGCGCGAGATCGAGGTGACGGTTGGAAATGTGTGCGACGATCACGCCACGGGGCGAGAGTTTCGAGAGATATCCCGTCAAAGCTTCGCGCGTCAGCAGGTGCACCGGTATGCTATCGGACGAAAAGGCATCCAGAACGATCAGGTCATAGCGATCGGGTGCCGCTTCCACCGTCAGGCGCGCATCGCCAACCACCACGGGCGCGTCGGGCGCGCAACTCGACAGGAACCTGAAGAGGCGCGGATCCCGCGCCATGCGGATCACGACCGGATCGATCTCGAAAAAAGTCCAGGCCTCGCCCGCCTTGCGATGGCAGGCCAACGACCCCGTACCGAGCCCGACAACGGCAACATGCCCGAGACCACCGTGGGCGACGCGGGTGGCGCCGATGGCTTCGGCCAATGGACCTCCCGGATAATAGTAAGTCAGTGGTGTCGGAGGACCTTCGGCCGGCGTGCCGTCGTCGTTGCGCAGCCGTTGAGCGCCGTGGATCGTGGTGCCGTGATAGAGGATGCGGGCCTTGCCGTCGGCGATTTCCGCTACTCGATGGACGCCGAAAAAACTGCGAGCCGTTTCGAGCGGCGCTATGCCGGGGCGCCACAAGGCGGTGATCGCAAAGCTCATGACCACGAGCCCGAAGAAAGGCATCAGCCGCTGCCGCTGAAACAGCATCGCGGCCGCCATCAGCGCCAGCAGAACCTGAAACGGAAGCTCCAGCGTCGCGGGCAATTGCACAGGCATGACGTACCAGACCAGTGCCAGAGCCGCGGATGGCACCAGCCACGGCCAGAGTTCGGTCATCGCCCGGCGAAAGCCGCCCGCAAAGATGCCGGGCATGCACAGCACTGCCAGTGCGATCAGGATCGGATATTCGTAGTTGCCGTTGAATATCTGCGGCGCCACGAGGCCCGCAAAGGCTCCGCCGATCACGCCACCGAACGACGTGCAAAGGTAAAACTCCGTCAGCCGTTGCGGGGCCGGCCGGCGCGCGTAGAGTTCGCCGTGGCACATCAGCGTCAGCAGCGCAAAGGCGACGAGATTGAGAGCGATCATCGTCACCCAGAACACCTTGTCCCCGCCGATCAGGCTCACTGCGAGCGGCGCCACCGCGAACGGAACAAAGCGGACGACATTGGCATGCGCGATCCACGGCCGCTCGCGGAACACGGCGACAAAGGTGAGCAGATAAATCGCCAGCGGAAGTACCCACAGGAACGGCGCGGCGGCGATATCGGTCGTCAGGTACGCCGTAACCGCGATGACGAGGCCGGACGGAACCGCGGCAAGCGCCATCCAGCGCATTCGTTCAACGGTACGCGATCCGACTTCCTCCTGCGGACCGCGCTGCGCCGCGACCGGCGCTGCGCGTGAGGCGAACACGCCAACGATACTCGAAAGCAAGGCAAACAGCGCAAATCCGACGGACCAGGCTGCGGTCTGCGTCTTCAGCGTCAGGAACGGCTCGATGACGATGGGATAGGCGAATAGCGCGGCAAACGAGCCGAGATTGGACGCCGCGTAAAGTACGTAGGGGTTGCTCGCCTGCCTGTGCCCGCTCGCGGCAAACCAGGTTTGCAGCAGAGGCGCGCTGGCCGATAGCGTAAAGAACGGAACCCCGATGGATACCGCAAACAGTCCAAACAGCCAGAGTGCCGTCCCGTTCGATGGTGGAGCATCCCATCCCGGCGCAATCGCGATCGGCAGCATCATCGCTGTGATTCCGATCAACACCAGATGGAACATCGCAGCCCGGCGAGGCGGCAGCGCGCGGTTCAGCAGATGAGCGTACGCATACCCTGCCAGCAGCACTGTCTGAAAGAACACCATCGCGACCGACCATACGGCCGGCGCACCGCCGAGTTTCGGCAGCACCATCTTCGCAAACATCGGCTGGATCGAGAACAGCAGCAGCGCCGAAGCAAACAGCGTCAACCCGTACAAGAAGGGCAAGAACCGGACGACCGCTGCCTGCCGATCGAGCGCAGGCGCCATCCGGTCCGAAGCATGGAAGAGCGACATCAATATCCCCGGCACCGGCAATTTCCGGCACGGTACCGATCCGCTCCTAAGCAACGCTTAAACGAGGGCCGGGAACGGCAGACGCCATGGTAAACGTCGCCTTGATCCGGGCCGGACGGCGACGGCTCAGCCCTTTCGGGTGTGGCCCCAGGTCTCGTCCCAATCCTCGCCGGCCGCGTCGATCACGCGCCCGTCGGCCTCGAAGAACTTGTTCGGGACCTGGAAGATCGCCAGCATCAGGCCACCCTGGGGGCACCAGGCGGCATGGCGGCTGCCCTCCTCCCGCCAGATGAACTCGCCGGCCTTGCACTCGATACCCTGCGCCGGACCTTCCTTGTCGACCAGCGAGCCTTCGAGGACGTAGGTCTGCTCGATGTTGACGTGCTCATGGTCGGGCAATACCGCGCCCGGCGCGAACCGCATCAGCGCGGTCATCAGGCCGGTCTTGCGGTCGAACAGCAATGTCTTGGCTTCGCAACCGGGAAAGCGCGTCTTCTGCCATTCCATGCTGTCGGGTCGAACCAGGTGGGAATGCGAGTCTGCGGTCTGCGCGCCCTTCGGGGTCACGGCGTCCATGGCGATCCTCCGTCCTGTTGTTTTGATGCGATCCTAGCAGCTTTGGTCTGATCCGCCAGCCGGCAGATGTGCGCTGCGATGGTCCCGCCTTGCCCGCCGACCGCTCCAAATGTAGGATCAGCGCACCTGCCACGTCCGTGGATCACGATTGAAAATGGCAGCCTCTCAACATGCGAAAATCTGCAAGGGGTGCTGGGAGCAGTTGCACGTCCCGGTGCCGCTCCGCGGCGTGATCTCGGCGCCCTTCCGCGCCTTCGGCATCCGTCCGAGCCGGATGAATCCCAACACCTGCACGATCTGCGAGCTGATGTTCACCAAGGTGATGCGTGCCCGCAAGATCACCATCGACGCGACCATCATGTTTGCCGACCTGCGCGGCTATACCACCCTGTCGCAGTCGCAATCGCCGGACGCCGTCTCGGGACTGCTCGACGCATTCTATGACGAATGCGCAGGCGCGATCTGGGAACATGACGGCCTCCTCAACAAGACCATCGGCGACGCCGTCATGGCGGTCTTCAATTTTCCGCTGCGGCGGGAGACTCATGCCAGGAACGCCGTGCTCGCGGCGCGCGAAATTCAGAAGAACTGGCGCGCCCGGCGAGAGGCACTCGTGGAAGCACATGGCCTCACCGGAAGCGAACTGGGGATTGGTATCGGTATCCACTCGGGCGAACTCAGCTTTGGCGAGTTCGGCCACGCGCACCGGGATCTGACGGCGATCGGCACCGTCGTCAATACTGCCTCGCGGGCTCAGTCGGTGGCCGAGGCCGACCAGATCCTCGTTACCAAGGCCGTGTTCGACCGCGCCCAACCGGATTTGAAGGACAGCCATTCAACGACGTTCCAGCTCAAGGGCTATGATCGTCCGATTGAACTTTACGCCGCCTAGACTAGCGCAGGCCACTCCACGGTCACCATAAATTTCGGCCGTCGATCACGGTCACCGGCACTGCATCAAGGTCGAAATCATCGAACAATCGCGAATTGACGCCGACCTTGGGCTTGTCGAAGTCCGGCTTGCCGGTCGACCAGTCGGGCGATTCCGAGAAGGTTCCGCAGCCGCATTTTTCGCAGAAATGATGTTTGACGGTGCAGCTGCCCCAAAGATACGTCGCGACGTTTTCCGCTGGCGACGTCAGGCGAAATTTCGCCGGCGGATAGTATGCCCAGAGCGCGCCGCGCTTGGCGCACAATGAGCATGTGCAGCGGGTGACACCCACTGGAGCCTCGCTCACCTCGAACTGTGTATGGCCGCAATGGCAGCTTCCCTTGATTGGCACGATCGGCTCCTATCCGAGTAATAGCAAGACGTCGTAACCCGACCCTGCTGCCAGCATGGTGTCAGCATCGGGAAACCGCGAAAGACAATCCTTTGGGCTTCCTCTTCGTCCTCATCGTCGGCCTGCTCGCCGGCACCATTTCGGGCATCGTCGGCACCGGCTCGTCGATCATGCTGATGCCGGTGCTGGTCTATCAATACGGACCGAAGGAAGCTGTGCCGATCATGGCGGTCGCGGCCGTGATGGCAAACCTGTCGCGCATCCTGGCCTGGTGGCGCGAGGTCGACTGGCGCGCCTGCCTCGCTTATTCGGTCACCGGCATTCCGGCCGCCGCGCTCGGCGCGCGCACGCTGCTTGCGCTGCCCTCGCACGCCGTAGATATCGCGATCGGGCTGTTTCTGATTGCGATGGTGCCGGTGCGGCACTGGCTGGCGCGGCATCAGCTCCAGGCACAACTCTGGCATTTAGCAGTAGGTGGCGCGATCATCGGCTACCTCACCGGCATCGTGGTGTCGACCGGGCCGCTCAGCGTGCCTCTGTTTCTGTTCTACGGCCTTTCCAAAGGTGCGTTCCTCGCCACCGAAGCGGCGAGTTCGCTCGGACTCTATTTGAGCAAGTCCATCACCTTCGAACGCTTCGGCGCGCTGACATCCGATGTCGCGATCAAGGGCCTCATAGCGGGCTCCTCGCTGATGTTCGGCGCCTTCGTCGCCAAACGCTTCGTGCTGCGTCTCGAACCCGACGTTTTCCGCATGCTGATGGACGGCATCATGATCGCCGCCGGCCTGTCGATGCTGTGGACGGCGTTTTCATGAGAAGCTCCCCCGTCATTCCGGGGCGATGCGAAGCATCGAGCCCGGAATCCATTTAGCGTCCGCTCATGTGGTCCGGTGGATTCCGGGCTCGTGCTTCGCACGCCCCGGAATGACGGAAGAGGTTGTCAGATGCGTTCAAAACTGCTCGACGGCCTGACCACCGCCGCGTTTATCAGATATGACACTGTCCGGTGGCCGCGCATTCAAGCGCACCGCTTGATTGCACGATCTGATTTCGACCGGGAGATGTGTCTTGAGCGTCATGGCAGAAGCGGCTGATGTCCCCTATCCGGGCGACCGGCGATCCGGACGAACCGAAGTCCGGCAAGACACCCTGAAATTCGCGGAAGCCGCCCTCACCGAAAGCAAGCGCGAGGGCCTGCTGCTGGCCGTCCGGGCCCGCTGGGTCGCGCTGGCGGTCACGGCCGTGACCTTGCCGATCATCAACCCAAACTGGGACGTCATGTATTACGTCGCGATGCTGGGCTGCTTTGCCCTGATCGGCTGGGCCCAGCTCAAGGTCGGCAAGGTCGGCCGTTCGCCGCTGGAGGTCTTCCTGATCATTTGCGATCTCGCGCTGCTGACAATCCTTACCATCGCGCCCAACCCGTGGAGCGGCGTGCACTGGCCGATCGGAATGCAGTTCCGGTTCGACACTTTCATTTACTTCTTCATTTTCCTTTCCACCGCCACCCTTGCCTATTCCTGGCGGACGGTGCTCGCGATGGGCATGTGGACATCGGCGCTGTGGGCCATTGCCGTCGGCTGGGCCTATCTGCAGCCGGAAACCCATGCCGCGCTGTCGGAGCGCGTCAGGGAGGCGATCGGGGCGGATATCCGCATGTTCAGTATCCTCGACCCCTCGGCGATCGGCCTCGGCGCCCGCTTCCAGCAGGTCATCGTCTTCATCAGCGTGGCAGCGATCCTGGCGCTCGCGGTGCGCCGTTCGAATGCGCTTCTGATCAGTCACGCCGGGCTCGAACGCGAGCGTGCCAACCTGGCGCGTTACTTCTCGCCCAATGTCGTCGATGAACTCTCCGGCAACGACGAGCCACTCACGCGGGTTCGCACGCAGGACGTCGCGGTGCTGTTTGCCGATATCGTCGGATTCACCGCCTATGCCGATGGACGAGACCCGAAGGAGGTCATCGATACGCTGCGGCAATTCCACGAACGAATGGAAAGAGAGGTGTTCCAGCACGGCGGAACGCTCGACAAGTATCTCGGCGACGGCCTGATGGCCACCTTCGGTACGCCGTTCGCCGGCGATTCGGACGCGCTGAACGCGTTGCGTTGCGCGAGGGGCATGATCACTTCGATCGCCGAGTTGAACAGGAAGCGGAGCGATCGCAACGAACCGCCGATCCAGGTCAGCGTCGGATTGCACTATGGTCAGGTCGTGCTGGGCGACATCGGCCTCAACCGGCTCGAATTCGCCGTCATCGGCACCACCGTGAACGCGGCGAGCCGCCTCGAAGCGCTGACCCGCGAATTCGGATGCGCCATCGTCGTCAGCGACGCGCTGGTGCAGCAGGCCCGCGCCGAACCGAATCACGCGAGTACCGATTTCGCAGCACTCGTCGAGCAGCCGGCACAGACCATTCGGGGTCTGGAGCAGCCGGTGGGGATATGGACGTGTGGTTACATCGCGACCTGATACACTTGCACCGAAGGGCTACTTTTCAGGCTTTACGGGAGCCCCGAAAAACTTCGGAAAGGTGAGCTGCCTCTTCATACGTAAGATATTCGTCGCTTTGATTGTATTGGCTTTACGTCGCTCGCCTCCTCCTTCGGCCGTAATCACCTCAAGGTCGGGATTTTCGATAATTGCAAAATGGATGTCGTCGGTGTGGGCCGGAGTATCGTTGTAGATACCCCCGTAGAAATCGCCAACGCTGATCGCGTCACCGAAGCTGGAAATCAGACGTGGAATATCGTCGTACAATTGCTTCTTTGCCTCAGCGCGCCCGCGCTCATCAAAAAGATAAAGCATCGCGCTGTCGTCATTTGCATCATACGAAAGCATGTTTAAGCCGGAGCGGCCGAAATGAGCCTGCGCAGATTTATTCTGATGCAAGACATCATTGTATTCTTGGCGCGCGCGATAGGAACTAGCAAAATGAATGAGCCAGTAGCGCCAGCCTTGCTGATTGTTGATCGAGAACGGGCTATGAAACTTTGAACATCGCTTAAATGACTCGAATACGATGCGTTCGGCAGCGCCTAGCCAAGCATCCTTATTCATCATGACATCCAATCGTCCCAGATCAGCGGGGCGAACCCCTAACGGATCAAGCGCCCTTGCCAAACGCTTCGGATCAGACTTTTGTAAAAACGTAAGGAGTGAAGTGATTCCGAAAGTGTAGAAGATCTCTGCTGACGCAAACGAAGCGACGATATCCGTAATGGTTGCCAGTTCGACCTTGCTATGCCCACACGGATCTAGGTTGAAGAGCACGTTCTTGTATTCGCCGCGTTCGAGCAACTTTTTGACCTCGGGATAGACCTCCTCGAACGACTCGCTCAGATAGCTAACACGAAGGTGCAACTTCGGCACGTTCTGAGTAATTTCGGCTAATAGTGGCTCTACATTGCCCCTCAATACGTTCACGGCTTCCGGCGCATAATCGTTCAGAACTAAAAAGCACTCGATATCCAAAGGAGCCATGCCTTCGGATCTTCGTTTAAGATTCAGTTCCTCCGCCGCGCGGCGCAATTCCTCGATAAAAATAACTGGAGAGCCGGGAGTTCCATCCTTGTACCGGCCTCCGCCTGCAAAACCGTCCACTATCGCGACACGAAATTTGGATTGCATAGGCAATTGACAACGAACTGCCAGATACCTTGCAAAGTATTCACGAACGATCTTGTGCTTACGCTTCGAATGCTCTTCAAGCGTCGCGCCATCTTCCCAAGCATATCGCTTTTCGACCATATGCCCCCACGGCCATGCCGTAACAATCTATCGCATTCGGCTCACAATGTTAGACGCGCATCCGGCATTTGATCCCAAACTTGGTCGCGATAGACCCGACCATTGGCCTTCTTGGACCGCCGTTTGTTATCTTTCCCCCAAGTACCCCACTGCTTGAAGAAGAACGCGGCGCCTTGCAGTGAACATTGGTCAAAGATCTCGTCGATCCACACTTCGCGAACCGGACGAGCCGATCTGCCACTTTCACCACCGACAATTGCCCAGTGAATTCCGGTAAGATCCATAGCACCCACAGAACCAATCAACGGCTCGAACGAAATAAAGCGAATTGCTGCCGGAATGGTGCGGAGGTGGTTCGCCCTGTCGGACACTTCCGAATTTTCTATGCTGGTGCCAAGCCAAACGTTCGGAAGCACGTCCGAAATCTTTTTTGCGACAAGTGAGCCCATTCGGTCCGGGCGCTTGGTCAAGATTTGATAATGGTGATGCGGCGTTGCGCGCATCACGTTCCAAACCTTCAAAATGAACGCGTCGCTCACGCGCTCATGAAAAAGATCGCTCATCGAATTGACGAAGATCTTTTTCGGCTTTTTCCATCGCAATGGAATGTCGAGCGC
This sequence comes from Bradyrhizobium sp., assembly GCA_013822885.1. Taxonomy (GTDB): domain Bacteria; phylum Pseudomonadota; class Alphaproteobacteria; order Rhizobiales; family Xanthobacteraceae; genus Bradyrhizobium. The sequence goes on along the minus strand of PNLC01000067.1, from coordinate 3,462 downwards.
GTTCCGATCTTCGCGAACCACACCGTTCCAAATTGTACGCTTGCCACTGCGACGGGTGAGGCCTTTGTATTTTTCGACGTCCATCGCCTGCAACCGTCTCGCCATCTCCATGGCGTAACAATTGGTGCAACCGGCGCTGACAATCGTGCATCCTGCGACAGGATTCCAGGTGGCATCAGTCCATTCGATCTGTGTTTCGGCCATTGGAGTCTCCGCCTAAGCCTCGTTACGCTGGCGTACAAAATAGCGAAAAGTCCTTACCAAGGATCCTGATCGAACTTCCTCGCCTTTGACGAAGTCGTCTAGAAACGGTATAGAACAAAATAAGAACAACAAAGTCAAGCCGCTACTCTACCTCCAGATGCAAGATTTGATTCGGCCAATTGACCGGTATCAGATCGCCCTCAATGACCGAATCATCATGGCCAAATCCACCCTCTCCTTCGTCTGCCAGAACTGCGGCGCGGCGTATAATCGCTGGCAGGGCAAGTGCGATTCCTGCGGCGAGTGGAATACGCTGAGCGAGGAGGACACCACCGGCGCGACCTCGATGCCGGTCTCGGTCCGCTCGAAGCGCAAGGGCCGGACGTTCAAGCTGGAATCGCTGACCGGCAAGACGCAGGACGCTCCTCGCCTGTCCTCCGGCATGACGGAGCTCGATCGCGTCACCGGCGGCGGATTTGTTCGCGGCTCGGTGCTTTTGGTCGGCGGCGATCCCGGCATCGGCAAATCGACGCTGCTGACGCAGGCCACCAGCCTGATGGCCCGCGCCGGCCATCGCGTGGTCTACATATCAGGCGAAGAGGCCGTGGCGCAGGTGCGGCTGCGCGCCGAACGGCTCGGTCTTGCAGACGCTCCAGTGCAACTGGCCGCTGAAACCTCGGTCGAAGACATCGTCTCGACGCTGTCGGAGGGCGCGGTACCACGCCTGATCGTGATCGATTCAATCCAGACGATGTGGACCGACACGGTGGAATCGGCGCCGGGGACGGTGACGCAGGTCCGCGCCTCCGCGCAGGCCCTGATTCGCTTTGCCAAGAAAACCGGCGCCGCGATCATCCTGGTCGGGCACGTGACGAAGGATGGCCAGATCGCAGGTCCCCGTGTGGTCGAGCACATGGTCGACGCGGTGCTGTCGTTCGAAGGCGAAGGCTCGCAGCATTTCCGCATTCTGCGCGCGATGAAGAACCGGTTCGGTCCGACCGATGAAATCGGCGTGTTCGAGATGACGGGCCTGGGCCTTCGCGAGGTCTCGAACCCTTCCGAACTGTTCCTTTCCGAGCGCGATCTGGGCAGCCCGGGAACGGCGGTATTCGCCGGCATCGAGGGCACCCGCCCGGTGCTGGTGGAATTGCAGGCACTGGTGGCCCCGACCACGCTCGGCACCCCGAGGCGGGCGGTGGTGGGCTGGGACCCGAGCCGGCTGTCCATGGTGCTGGCCGTGCTCGAGGCGCATTGCGGGGTCAAACTGTCCGGCTACGACGTCTATCTGAACGTCGCCGGGGGCCTGCGGATCCAGGAACCCGCCGCCGACCTCGCGGCCGCGGCCGCGCTGGTGTCCTCGCTGGTGAACGCGCCATTGCCCACGGATGCGGTCTATTTCGGCGAGATTTCGCTCTCCGGCGCGGTCCGGCCGGTGGCGCAAACCTCGGCTCGGCTGAAAGAGGCCGCCAAACTCGGCTTTGGCCGCGCGGTCTTGCCCGAATCGGCCCGCGGCGAGATCGGCTCCGACGGCGGCCTTTCGCTGAACAGCGTCGGCGGATTGACCAGCCTGGTCGCCGAAATCGCCGCGCGCGGCACGCCGCGGAACGCCGGGAACGGCAATCGGGACGCAAACGCTGGAACATCTGAGAAAAATGCCACACCGTCGCGATTCCGTCGTGAGAACGGGTAAAGCGGCGTGACGCGCCCGGCCCTCGCCGCTATACAACGCGCGCGAAAGGCGAGCGGGATGGCGCGATATTCAACCTTGCGGGATATGTCGTCTGACCTTCCTTTGGGGTTGATCCGACCCGCCGATTCGCTGCTTGAGGACTTACGAGCGGACCTGACCAGCCGATGCCGATAACGATACTCGATCTCGTCCTGCTCGCGGTGATGCTGATCTCGGGCCTGCTCGCCATGGTGCGCGGCTTCATGCGGGAGATCCTGTCGATCGCCGCGTGGGGTGCAGCCGCGCTGGTCACGCTTTATGCTTTCTCGAAGCTGCTCCCGACGGCGAAGACTTACTTCAATAACGATACAGTTGCGGCGATAGTGGTGGTCGCCGGCACCTTTATCGGCACCCTGATCGTGGTGTCGGTCATCACGGTGCGAATCTCCGACATGATCCTGGACTCCCGAATCGGTGCGCTGGATCGCACGCTCGGCTTCCTCTTCGGGTTGGGTCGCGGGCTTTTGATCGTTGTGGTCGCTTTCCTGTTCTTCACCTGGCTGGTACCGGACAAGCAGCGCCCGGACTGGGTCACGGGCGCAAAATCCCGGCTGGTCCTGCAGGGAACCGGGGATTGGTTAATGTCGCTCTTGCCGGATGATCCCGAGAACACCATCTTAAAGAGATTCAAGAAGAATAAACCCGAGGACGACCAAACTGACGCCGACCAGGCAACCCCTGCGTCTGGCGATGGCTATAGTAAACCTGCCCGCGACGGCCTTAAAAAGCTGATCGAGAAACCCGCGGGCCGCTAATTCTGGCCAATTAGAGAGGCGATGGACGCGATGCAAAACCCTTCCGATCCCTCCGGCCAACTCGACCTGGATCTTGATCCAAATCTCGGCATCGAGTTGCAGGACGATCTCGAAGGCGACACGCTACGCGAGGAATGCGGCGTGTTCGGTATCTTCGGCCACCCAGAGGCCGCCGCCATCACGGCGCTGGGACTGCACGCCCTCCAGCACCGCGGCCAGGAAGCCGCCGGCATCGTCTCCTTCGACGGCAGCCGCTTCCATTCCGAGCGCCGCCTCGGCCTTGTCGGCGATACCTTCTCCCGCCGCGAAGTGATCGAGCGCCTGCCCGGCATCATGGCCGTCGGCCATGTCCGCTATTCCACCACCGGCGCCACCATCCTGCGCAACGTCCAGCCGCTGTTTGCCGAACTCAATGCCGGCGGTTTCGCCGTCGGCCATAACGGCAACCTCACCAACGGGCTGACGCTCCGCCGCGAACTGGTGAAGGGCGGCGCGATGATGCAATCGACCACCGACACCGAGGTCATCCTGCATCTGGTCGCGCAGTCCAAGCGCAGCCGTTTCATCGACCGTTTCATCGAGTCGCTGCGCGCGATCGAAGGCGCCTACGCGCTGGTCGCGCTGACCAACAAGAAGCTGATCGGCGCGCGTGATCCGCTCGGCATCCGCCCCCTGGTGCTCGGCGATCTCGACGGCCGTCCGATCCTGACGTCGGAGACCTGCGCACTCGACATGATCGGCGCCAAATACGTCCGCGACATCGAGCCCGGCGAG
>PNLC01000066.1 GCA_013822885.1 Bradyrhizobium sp. | reverse complement strand
GGTCGAGGACATCGGCCTTGCCGATCCGCAGGCGCTGGCGATCTGCAACGCCGCCAAGGACGCGTTCGACTTTTTGGGGTCTCCCGAAGGCGAACTGGCGATCGCGCAGGCCGTGATCTATCTCGCCACCGCGCCGAAATCGAACGCCGCCTACAAGGCGTTCGGCGCGGCGATGCGCACGGCAAAGGAGGGCGGATCGCTGCTGCCGCCGAAGCATATCCTGAACTCGCCGACCAAACTGATGAAGTCGGAAGGCTATGGCTCCGGCTACGAATACGACCACGACGCGCCGGATGCGTTCTCCGGACAGGATTATTTCCCGGAAGCGCTGGGCCGGCAGACCTTTTACGACCCACCCGATCGCGGTTTTGAGCGCGAGATCCGCAGGCGGCTCGATTACTGGGCCAAGCTGCGCAAGGAACGAGAGCGAGGCCACCGCGAATGAACCGTTTCGAAAATTATCTGAGAGCGATGATCTGCGCCGTCGCGCTGACGCTGGCGTTCACGCTTTCCGCCGCCGCGGAAACGGTCGAGGTTGCCCCAGGCGTGCAAGTGACGAAGCGGACTTATAAAGCGCCGATCAACGAGCAGCCGTTCTTCGGCTTTACGGCCAAGAATTCGGAGCAGCAGGCCGCGGACGCAAACTTCGTCAACGCCATCATCCAGGCCGCCGGGACACGCGAAAAGGCCTTTGAAGAAACCACCAAGCGCGGCTGGCGCGCGATCAACGCCAACAGAATGGGAGAGGCCGCGCAGCGCTTCAACCAGGCGTTTCTCATCTCGCCTGAACAGAGCGGCGTCTATCAGGGTTTTGCGGCCGTGACGCTGGCGCGCTTCAAGGACCTGGATGCCACGGAAGAACTGTTCAAGGTCGCGCTGAAACAGCCGCATCCGATGAAGGCGCTCAACGCCGACTATGGCCGTTTTCTCTTGGTTGCCAAGCGGCCGAAAGACGCGCAGTCGGTGCTGGAGCAGGCGGTCAAGGATGCACCTGACTTCGCCGATGCCTGGACCAATCTCGCCTGGGCGCGTTTCCAGAACGGCGACCAGGCGGCCGCTTGCGCCGCGGCGGAGGAGGCTTCCAAGCAGCGTCCGTCCGCCACTTCCGCGGGCGATCTGACCGCGGTGAGAGACCGGGCGCAGTGTAAGTAGCGTCCGCTATTTCCTTGTTTTTCCCGGCGCGGCGCGAGCGGGACGCCAATGGACACCCCGCTCTGAGAACCTCAGTTCGCCCTTGCGGGGGAGACCTCGCGCATCCAACCAAGTATGGCTTCGAGCCTGGCGACCACATCTCTGGTCTCCAGCACCTGTTGCATCTTTTCGATTCCGACTTCCATGAGCTGGACGACGACATCGGCGAGCACGCCCGGCTCGCGCGCGTAGCGGTACAACGATTGCGGCGGCGCCGAATTGGTAAAGCCCTGGTACGCCTCGAAGATTTCGCGCGTGCGCATGAAGGCGTCCGCGTCCAAGGCACGTGTTTCCTCGATCGTCGCGACTTCGGCCGCCAGGAAGTCGCCATCGATCGGTCGCACGATAGCGGCTCGTTCGGAGCAGGAAACCTTCACGCGAAGATTTCCTTGTGGCGTTTCCACGCGGTGTATGATGTCGGCGATCACGCCGACTGAATGCAGTGCGTCGAAGTCCGGATCATCGTCGTCTGGCCGCTTTCTGGGTGACCACCAGAAGCCGTCCGTCGCTGCTGGCAGCGCTCTCGATCGCTCGACGCGTCTTCTCGCGCCCGACAAAGATCGGCGAAATCAGTTGCGGAAAGAACACGACGTCTCGCATCGGGGCGATAGGGATGACGGCGTTCGCGCCGGGTGATCGGGCGGCCGATTTTCCGGGCTGAACTGCAATTGGCCGGCTCGAGTGAATGGCGGCCGATAACACGTTCCAGTCGTGAAAGCCCAATGTCCTGGCGACCAGTTCCAGGCTTTCGCTGTGGCTGACGGAGATCGATTTGGTTTTCAGCGCATCGCGCAGCGTCTGCGCCATGGCCTTGGCATCGCGGAAATCGCGCATGAGATAACCTCTGCTTCAGGCGAACGAGAATTGGTCAGATGCTTGCGTTACTGACTCGTTCGCCGGGGCAAAGGAGGCCGGGAGCGGCTCGATACATTCGCCAAGCCCAAAGGGCGCAAGCAGCAGGTTGTATCTACCCGGCAAAAATATGAACCCCGCCGATAATGCTGTCAACGTGTGCCGTTTGGTCGTCAGGCCGTTGCCAGCGGCTATTTCCGCGTCTTCACGAAGCTCAGAATCTCGTCGGTCAGATGACGTCTCTCCGGTGTTTCATCGAATATATCAGCGACATGTGACCGTGCCGCGCTGGCTGTTTCCTTGTATTAATGCCTTGCGTATATGTGTCAGAAATGGCACATTCCGGCAGTCAAATGATTGACCGCTCGAAAAAGCTTCCCGCCCGATTCTATGTCAGTTCGACGGGGCGAAATCCTGTCCGGGAATGGATTCTTGAATTAGCTTCCGAAGACCGCCGCACGGTCGGGAAGGATATCCAAAAGGTAGAATTTGGCTGGCCAATCGGGCGTCCACATTGTGCTCCACTTGGGCATGGTCTGTGGGAAGTGCGGAGCGATCTCGATAGCAACCGGATTGCGCGGGTGGTCTTCTGCATGAGTGATGGTCACATGATCCTCTTGCACGGCTTCATCAAGAAGACGCAGAAGACGCCGCAGCAAGACATCGAGCTCGCGCTGAAGCGCAAACGAGAGGTGAATTGATGGTGAGGAAAAAGAAAGCACGCGTAAGCGAAGAAACGTTCGACGAATTCCTTGCCGAACAGGGAATGCTCGGAACGTGCGAAGAACGAGCCATCAAGGAGATTATTGCCGAGCAACTGGCGGAAGCGATGAAAGCACAGGGCATTACCAAGAGCGCGATGGCGGAACGCATGAAGACGAGTCGGCGCCAGCTGGATCGGCTGCTCGATCCTGCCACGCCTTCGGTGACGCTGGAGACATTGCGCCGCGCCGCGAACGCCGTCGGGCGTACCTTGCGCGTCGAGTTGACATGACAGCCGCACCCCCATTTGCCTGTTCTGAGGAAGTCAAAATCTCGTCGGTCAGCCGCGTCTCTCCAGTGTCAATCGAAATGGAAGCGCTCAAGGGAAAATCGGCATGAGCCGTCGCGTCAAGAAACCTCTCCGCCCAGCAGGTGATCGCCCGAAGGGCGCTCGTCCCTATCGTGGTTCGCAAGCCGAGCGTTCTCCTGCGCATCGTTCCGGAAAGCCGCCGTCACGGTTTCCGGCCTCGCCACAGCGTGTGGCGAAGCCTTTTGTGGCCGAGCCTGAGAAGGTCGCACCCGAGCCGCCTCCGCTGCCCACCAAAGTTCAGACCGTCGTGGTGACAGCGGACGAGAACAACATGCGGGTCGACCGCTTTCTCGAGGCGCGTTTCCCTGGCCTGTCGTTCTCCCATATCCAGCGCATCGTCCGTAAGGGCGAGCTGCGCGTCAACGGCAAGCGCGCCGACAGCAAGGACCGGCTGGAGGAAGGCCAGAGCGTGCGCATTCCGCCGCTCAAGCTCGATACGCCGAAGGGCGCAGGACCGCTTTCCGAGGCCGCCGCCAAGACGCTGCAGGCGCTCAAGGACATGATCCTGTTCGAGGATGCCGACGTCATGGTGCTGAACAAGCCCGCGGGCCTCGCCGTGCAGGGCGGCTCCGGGATTACACGAAATGTCGACGACATGCTGGAAGTGATGCGCGATGCCAAGGGCCAGAAGCCGCGGCTGGTGCACCGGCTGGATCGGGAAACCTCGGGCTGCCTGCTGATTGCAAAAACCCGCTTTGCCGCGACCGCCTTGACCGGCTCGTTCCGCCACCGCTCGGCGCGAAAAATATACTGGGCGCTGGTGGCCGGCGTGCCGAAGCCGAAGCAGGGCCGCATCTCGACCTATCTCGCCAAGGAGGAGAGCGAGGAAGACAGCATCATGCGGGTGGCGAAGCATGGCGACGAGGGCGCCAGCCACGCGGTCACTTACTATGCCGTGGTCGAGACCTCCGCCCAGAAGCTCGCCTGGGTGTCGCTGAAGCCGGTGACCGGCCGCACCCATCAATTGCGCGCGCACATGGCCCATATCGATCACGCCATCGTCGGCGATCCCAAATACTTCAACAAGGAGAACTGGGAGCTGCCGGGCGGCCTCCAGAACCGCCTGCATCTTCTGGCCCGTCGCATCGTGATCCCGCATCCGCGCGGTGGCTACATCGACGCGACCGCGCCGCTGCCGCCGCACATGCTGCAGTCCTGGAATTTGCTTGGGCTCGAGCACGACCGGTTCGATCCGATCGAGAACGCACCGGAGGAGTAGCCTCCGCGCGGACCGCGCAAGAACTATCAAACCGCCAGCGCGCGTGTCTGGTATGGCTTGGCCAGTTCGTCTGATCGGACGGGCAGGGTACAGACACCGAGGCTCCCCGCATGGCTAAAAATCGGCTTCGCGCCGCGCTCGCTCTCTTCCTGTTCGCGGGGACTGCCTGCACCGGCGCGACCGCGCAGACGCTCGTTCTCGTCGGCGGCAGCGTCTACCCGTCGCCCGATGCTGCGCCGCTTTCCGACGCGGTCGTTGTCACGATCAACGGCGTCATCACCGCGATCGGCAGCCGCAGCGACGTGAAAATTCCCGCCGACGCGCGCACCATCGATTGCACCGGCAAGACCGTGGTCGCCGGCTTCTGGAACAGCCACGTCCATTTCACGCAAGGAGCCTGGAATAACGCCGGTTCGGCTCCCGCTGCAGCGCTCGTCGAGCACATGCAGACGATGTTGACAAGATGGGGTTTCACCAGCGTATGGGACCTTGGCTCCGATCCGCGCAACATCATGCCGTTGCGCCGGCGCGTCGACTCCGGCGAGGTGCCGGGCCCTTCGATCCATCTGGCCGGCAGCATCTTCCCCAAGGGCGGCCACCCGATTTATCTGCCGCCCGAGATGCAACTGCCCGAAGCTGCTACGCCGGATGAAGCCACGCAATTGGCGAAACGATATGCGGGCTTTGGTCTCGACGGCGTAAAGCTGTTCACCGGCTCCTTCAAGGGCGAGAACAACCCTGTGGTGAACATGGACCCGGCCATCGCCAAGGCGGCGGTCGATGTGGCGCATGAAGCGGGCAAGCCGGTATTCGCCCATCCGCAAAACATAGCGGGCGTGGACGCGGTGATCGCCGCCGGCGTCGACGCCATGGCGCACACGGTGGCCGGCGGACCGGTCTACTCGACTGAGCAGCTCGCGCGCTTCAGGCAGCAGGGCATTGCGCTTATTCCGACACTGTCGCTGTTTTCAAAACTCCCGGTCGGACCCGACATCGCTGCGCGCCTTGTCACCAACACCGTCAATCAGCTCAAGGCATTCTCCGACAATGGCGGTCCGGTGCTGTTCGGCACCGACGTCGGCTTCACCACGATCTACGACACGACCCTCGAATTTGAGCTGATGCGCCGCGCGCTGTCGGAGCGCCAGATCCTGGCGTCGCTGACGACCAATCCAGCGCGGTTTTTCAAGGCCGCGAAGAAAGGCAGGGTCGAGCAGGGCTTTGACGCCGACCTCGTCGTGCTCGACGGCGATCTCGTCACCGACGTCCGCAACCTCGCCAGGGTCGCCTGGACGATCCGCGCCGGTAAGGTGATCTATCAAAAACCCTGAGCTGAGCTCGCACGAAGCCGGGTTCCAAACGGTGCGCCGAGGCCCGCCAGCGCAACCAAGTTCGCAGGATATCGCCGCAACCGGCTCATCAGCTTTATTTGCGTCCGCCATTATCGTATTGTCAGGGCTGGATTATCACCGACTGCCGGAAGCCAAATGCGCGAACTATTCGACGAAGTCGCCGGACACTCTCCGCTCGATCCGGAGGAGTCGGTGCGCCGAGCCTTGCGCGTCCCGCGGCGCAAGCGGTTCTACAAGGAGGCCGGCATCGCGGAGGCCGATGGCGGCTTTGCAGTCACGCTCGACGGTCGCGCCATCAAGACGCCTTCCGGCCGCCAAGTCGTTGCCCCCAGGCGCGGGATCTCGGAAGCGATCGCTGCGGAATGGCGCGCGCAGGGCGAGACCATCGATCCCCTGACCATGCCGCTGACGCGCTTTGCCAACAGCGTCGCTGAAGTCGCCGATCGCGTCGATGCCGTGGCCGACGATGTCGCAAAATATCTCGGTACGGATTTGCTGTTCTATCGCGCCGGTCATCCCGAGGCGCTGGTCGCGCGCGAGGCCGCGCATTGGGATCCGGTGCTGGCCTGGGCCGCCAGCGACCTCGGCGCCCATTTCATCCTGTCCGAGGGAATCGTGCATGCCGCCCAGCCCGAGCAGGCAATCCAGGCGGCGCGCAGCAAATTCCCGGCCGATGCCTGGTCAGTGGCGGCACTGCATGTGGTGACCACGCTGACCGGCTCGGCGCTACTGGCGCTGGCGCTGCGGGAGGGCGTGCGCGATGCCGATCAGGTCTGGGCCGCCGCCCATGTCGACGAGGACTGGAACGGCGAGAAATGGGGGGTGGACGAGGAGGTCGCCGCCCGGCGCGCTGCCCGGCTGGTCGATTTCACGGCCGCGGTGACCATCCTGGACTCGCTGAAAGTCTGAGGACGGCATTCCAGGTCAAGACGAAAGCGGTGAGCGCCAGTGCGGAATAAAGGACCCACGCTTGCGGCTCTCCCATCGTCCAAAGGGTCGTTCCGCTCAGGAGGCACCAGAGAACGGGGACCGGCAGGAGCCACGGCAAGGGCCTGCCGCGGGCGAGGAGCAGGAGGCCGAGCGTCGCGACCGCCGTCGGATCCGGCGCGATGCCAAAGACCTCCGACGAGGTCCAACCGCGTCCCTGCAATGGCGCGAGCAACGGGAAGGCGATTGCCAAGGCAAGCATGAAATATCCGATGCCGCCGGCAAGCCCGCGCCGGTCGAAGGCGAGGCTGTTGAGCAAGGGACCGCAGATCAGGAACAGCACGCCTTCAACCGCGAAGGCCGGCACGACGTAGATGGCGGCCCAGTTGATCTCAACATAGCGGTTCCACAGGAAGGACCATCCGACGAAGATCCAGAGAGCCGCAAGGAGGAGGGCCAGCCACCGTGCAGAGCTTCTCGGCCACCGCGCGACCAGCAGGAGGACGATGAGACCTGCGGCGAGCGCGAGCACTTGCAGAGGCCAGAGCGCCGCATTGTGCAGTTCGAACATGCGCCAGTAGACGCGCGGCGAAAACAGCAGGAAATCCTCCGGCCGGTAGGTCCACCACTCCGACATCAAAGCGCCTGCACGTAGGCCGAGATGCGCTTCCCCATGGCGGGGTCGGGCAAGGGTCCGCCGGCAGCCGCGAGGTTTTCGCGCGCGTGGTCGACGCGGGTGGTCGCCGGAATCGCGACGGTAACGGCAGGATGAGCGAGGATGAATTTGAGGATGAGTTGCGCCCAGCTCGACACCCCGAGTTCGGCCGCCCATTCGGGCAACGGCTTACCCTTGAGCCGGTCTGTCAGCGCGCCCTGACGGAACGGCCGGTTGACGATCACGGCGATGCCGCGTTCCGCGGCCAGCGGCAGCAGCCGCGCCTCCGCCTCGCGGTCGACGACGTTGTAGGAGAACTGCACGAAATCGATCGGCTCGTTCCGCATGATCTGCTCGAGAAGATCGTGGCGGCGCCCTTCGGAGGTGGTGATTCCGACGTAGCGCACCGCACCGGCCGCCTTCATCGCGAAAAGCGTCTTCAGATGCTCCTTCCACGCGAGGAGATTGTGAACCTGCAGGAGGTCGAATTTGGGTACACCCCAGAAGCGCCGCGATTGCTCGATCTGGCCGGGGCCTGCCGCAGCCGAGGACGTCCAAACCTTTTCAGCCGAGAACAGCGTGGAGGGCCGCCCGAGCTTTTGAAGGCCGTAGCCAATCACCGGCTGCGACGAGCCATACATCGGCGAGGAATCGATCATGCGGCCACCCGCCGCGAAGAAGGCCGCCATGACAGCAGCGCATTCGTCTCTTAGGGCCGCGTCGCCGCCAACGTTGAAGGTGATCCAGGTCCCCAGCCCGACGATCGGTATGGCTTCGCCGGTCGAGGGGATTGGACGGCGGGTGGGCGCACCTTCCTGGGCGCGCAGAGAGATAGGCAAGAGCGCCGCAGTGGCTGTCGCCAGCGAGGCCCGTACGAACGTTCGGCGTGTCGTCCGCATCCGATGCTCCATCGTCGTGGCGGTGAAGCTTCCCGTGCAAAAGTCAGGTGCTGCCGGCCGCGTTGGCGATGAGTTCGAGGGAGCGCAGCCGCGCTGCGTGATCGTAGACATCTGACACGATCATGAGCTCGTCGGCGCCTGTTTCCTTGATGAGTGCATCGATGCCCGAACGAACCGTATCGGGCGAGCCGACGATGGAACGAGCGAGCATGCTCATCGCCTGCGCCTTTTCCGCAGGCGACCAGTAGCTTTCAATGTCGTCGATCGGCGGTTGGCTAAGACCGCGCGCGCCGCGGAAGATGTTCGTAAAGGACATCTGCTGTGTCGTCGCGAGCCGGCGCGCCTCGTCATCGCTGCTGGCGGCGATGATGTTGACGCCTACCATCGCGTAGGGACGGTCAAGCTGCTCGGATGGTTTGAAGCGGCTGCGGTAGATCTGCAGCGCCGGGATCAGCAGCTCGGGTGCGAAATGCGAGGCGAAGGCATAGGGAAGCCCGAGTTCAGCCGCCAGCATCGCGCCAAAATTACTCGATCCAAGAATCCACAACGGCACTTCCGTACCTGCCGCCGGCACGGCCCGGATGCGCTGATTGGGACCGGCCGGAGCCAGGAAGGCCTGCACCTCGAGGACGTCCTGCGGGAAGCTTTCGGCGGCTTCAGGCGTACGGCGCAAAGCGCGCAGCGTGAGCTGGTCGGTCCCGGGTGCGCGGCCCAGCCCAAGGTCAATGCGGCCCGGGAACAGTCGGGCCAGTGTCCCGAACTGCTCGGCGATGACGTAGGGTGCATGGTTGGGGAGCATGATGCCGCCCGCGCCGACACGGATGGTTTTTGTTCCCGCTGCGATATGGCCGATCACAACCGATGTCGCGGCGCTCGCGATGCCCGGCATGTTGTGATGCTCCGCCACCCAGATGCGGCGATAGCCCCAGGCCTCGGCATGAACCGCAACATCGCGGGCGTTGTAGAGCGCGCCGCGGGCATCGGTGTCTTCGGTGACGCGGACCAGATCGAGGATAGACAGTGTCGCCATGGGAGCTCCCGAATGAAGCCATATGCGTGAACGACGCCACCGGAGATACCCGGCCGCGGCCGAGCTTGTCCGAAACGGTGGGCTTCATCCGATTCCAGTGCCCATATGGGTACTTTCCCTGTGGGGTCAATCTGCTTGACCCGGCAACCGGGACCGCGCCTGTTATGGCGCAGGGGCGGCGAGATTGGGCGCGGCTTCCTGAAAGCTCCGGGCTCTGATTTCTTGGAACGACACCAGGCGGCGCTGCGCCTCGTCCCATAGCACAAGCCGTACACAGCGAAAGCTCTGCAGAAGCGTTATGTGACCGACGTCGCGCAGTTCAGGATAGTCGCGCAGCACGCGCGGCAGCCGGTAATACGGAACACGACTTGAGAGGTGATGCACGTGGTGAATACCGATGTTGGCTGTGAACCAGCGCAGCAGTGCCGGCAGTTCGTAATGCGAGCTGCCGTGGAGGGCAGCTTGATGCAGGTTCCAGCTCTCGTCGCGGTCCCACGTCGTATGCTCGAATTGATGTTGCACGTAGAACAGCCATACGCCGGCCGTTGCGGCGAGCAGCGTGGTCGGAAGGTGCACGAGCAGGAACGCCTTGATCCCGATGAACCATGTGAGCGCAACTACAATGACGGCAATCGCGAGATTGGTTGCCATCGCACTGGCCCAGGGCTTCCAGCCCTCGCGCATGAGGCCGACCGGCAGCCGCTGTTGCAAAAGAAACAGATAGGCTGGTCCGACGCCGAACATGATCAGCGGATGGCGGTAAAGACGGTATTTCAGACGACCCCACCAGGAGAGGGCCTGGTATTCACGCACTGTCAGCGTGTCGAGATCGCCGGTACCGCGGCGATCGAGGTTGCCGGTGGTCGCATGATGAGTCGCATGCGAGCGGCGCCAACAGTCGTAGGGCGTGAGCGTGAGCACGCCGATGACGCGGCCGACCCAGTCGTTCGCCAGACGGCCGGCAAAAAAAGTGCCATGACCGCAGTCGTGCTGGATCATGAACAGGCGTACGAGAAAGCCTGCAGCCGGAACCGCGATAAGCAATGAAGCCCAGGCATGGCCGAGGGAGAACGTGAACCAGGCCGCGGTCCACAACATGATGAGCGGCAAAGCCGTGATCGCCAGCTCGGCAATGCTGCGCATCCGATTTGGGGTGCTGTAGTTGGCCAAAATGCGCGTCCAACGCCGAGCAGTCAGGACGTCAGCGCCGTCATTGGAAGGTTGAATTGAGCCAAGGCCCTCTTGCCTGCCAGGCCACTGCACAGCTTTCTTATGCACAGAGATATCCCCTTTGACGATGCACTTAAGATGGAGAGGCACCGAGGGATCGGCACCTTCATCGGTTGATCGATTTTGGAGAAGGCTCTGAAACGTGCGTGCCTGTAAATAGCAAGGCAAAGCGGCCCAGTCGTTCGGCCAAGTGTCGATGACCAGCATATGACCACGAATTAGGGTGGCGTCAAGGACTGCAACTCGGCGGTACCGTTGTCCCTTTGGCCGAGGAACGAACCTGTCGGGCGCGACCGCTGCATGGAGCCGCCATGCGGGAAATGCGCGATGCCGGGCGGCTGCACCGCGCAACGAAATCGATGCACCTCAAGGGCAAAAACGGGTGACCGCCGACGCGTCTCGTCAGGACACGTCAATCGTCAGTAGAGCCGCGTCCGGTAGCCTTCCTCCATGGTCTTCTCCGCCACCTCGACCGACACGGCCGCGGTCTGCTCCGCGATGATGCGGCCCAGCGTCGGGAAGCTGTGGCGCTCGACCTGCGCATCGGGATTCCACAGCTTCGAGCGCATCAGCGCCTTGCCGCAATGGAAGTAGCATTCGTCGACATGCACCTTGAGGCCGATCGTCGGCACGATGTTCTGCACGGCGAGCGGCGTCAGCAGTGCCGGGTCCTGGGTGATCTCCGCGCGGCCGTTGACGCGCAGCGTCTCGTTGATGCCGGGCACCATGAAGATCAGGCCGACGCCGGGCGAGGCCAGGATGTTGCCGAACGTATCGACCCGGTTGTTGCCGCGCCGGTCAGGAATCAGCAGCGACGTGTCGTCGAGCACGGCGACGAAGCCCGGCCCGTCGCCGCGCGGGCTGGCATCGGCATTGCCCTTGCCATCGCTCGACGCGAGGACCAGGAACGGGGAGAGCGCAATGAAGTCGCGGCAGAACTTATCGAGATGGTACAGGACCTTCTTCTCGGCGAGCGGATTTAGCTGCCCGAAATGCGCACGCAAATCGTCCGGCGTCCGGACCAGGGGCTTGTCGCCCGCACCGTTGCCTTCCATGGCAGATCTCCTCCCTGTGTCGTTTGTGTTTTACGTTTCCTCGACGCCGCACCAGCCGGCGATGAACAGGGCCAGCGTCTTGGTGACCTTCTTCACGGACTCGATGTCGACCCGCTCATTGAAGCCGTGGGCACCTTCCATCGTCGCGCCGAAGCAGAACGCGGGAACGTCGTAATCGAGCCCGTAGAACCGCGTGTCGGTGAGACCGGTGAAACTGGCTTCCTCCAGCTGGCCGCCGAATATCTCCTCATACGCCGCCGCGAGCACCGCCTCGCTGTCCTGCGCGCCGGTCACCTCATAGCCCGGCGACAGGAAGCCGGACCAGACGACCTCGGGCGGGTTGTCGGCGAGGAACGGATGGGTCCTGGCGGCCTTCTCGACGCAGGCCGTGATCTCGGCCTGGCAGTCGGGAATCTTCCAGCCCGGCAGAATGCCGATGCGGCAATCGACGTCGCACCACGCCGGAACGCTGGAGGCCCAATCGCCGCCCTTGATGATGCCGGGGTTGAAATTGAGCGGATGCTTGAGCTTGCCGAAGAAGCGATGGGACTTGGCGCGCTCGTTCCACTCGGCCTCCAGCCCTTCGAGGGCCTGGACCAGGTGAAAGGCAGCCTTGATCGCATTCGAGCCGGCACCGGCGCGCGAGACGTGGACCGGTAGGCCCTTGACCTTCAGGCGGAACCAGATCACGCCGACCTGGGCGCGCATCAGCTTGCCGTCGGTAGGCTCCGGTATCAGGCAGGCATCGGCGCGGTAGCCGCGCTGCAGCGTGGAGAGCGCGCCGACCCCGGTGCTTTCCTCCTCGATCACCGATTGCAGATGGATGCGGCCCTTCGGTGCCAGCCCCGCCGCCTTCAGCGCATCGAGCGCGTAAAGTGCGGCGATGGTGCCGGACTTCATGTCGCCGGCGCCGCGGCCATAGAGCCAGCCGTCCTCGACGGTGGGTTTGAATGGCGGATGTTTCCACATGTCGAGCGGGCCGGCGGGCACGACGTCGCAATGGCCCTGGAGGATGAGCGAGCGT
>PNLC01000065.1 GCA_013822885.1 Bradyrhizobium sp. | reverse complement strand
CACTCTATTTAGGCGCAGGACCATGGTTCTCGGCCGCAAGACACCCCAGCCGCCCGAAGAGCAGCCGCCGGTGCCGCAACTGACGCGGGTCAGAATGAGCGCGCTCGGCGCGGTACGATGCCCGAATCTTGCCGGCAGGGAAGGCGTCGTCGTCGGGGCCGGTCGATACCGCAGCACTGTCCGCGTCATGTTCGACGGTTTCAAGTCGCCGACGTCGTTGCACAGCACCTATGTCGAGGCCGTGGTCGAGGAAGGCCCTTCCGGCCGCATTCGGGCGCCCTGATGGTCCTCCGGATCTGCAATTCGTGCGCCTGTCAGGCCGCCGTCGTGACGGCAGGCTGATCCTTCGGCATCAGCGAATGATCTTCCGCGCCTGTCGCTGCGATGCAGAGTTTGAGCGCTTCGCCCAGGCTGGCGGCAGCCAGGTCGGCCCTCGCGCCTTCGCGGAGGCTTTCCAGCGCCGCCGGGTCCATCTCCTTCATGCAGCAGGCCAGGATGATTACTGCCGCCGGCAGTTTGCGGCGAAGTCGTCGTACGGCGTAACGCATGTGAGCCGGGGTGCTGGCGTTCATGTAAACCAGACAGACGATCGCCACGCCGGCTGTCTCCAGCCGGAAGATATTGGCGGTCGACAAAGCCTCGGCTCCTTCCACGCGGGCCGACAAGCCGTGGGCGGTCGAGAGCTGACCAAGCATGATGGCGGCGGCTTCATCGATGAGAGTTTGCCCGGCCACGCAGAGGACGGGATGCGGGCCCTGCCATTCGGGAGGCAGATCCTCTTTGGCGAGAACCGGCAGGTTCTCGTAGGGCGCATCTTCAGACACGCTCTCCACCGCCGACGTCGCCTCCGCATCGGTGGTGGGCGTGGTCTTGGCTGGCGAGCGGTCGTCCTGCTCCGAAATGTCGTCGGCGAACTCGCTGACCGCGTCTCGTATCTTGAGCATGCGCTCCTGATCCAGCGCACCGCGTTCGGCATCGGCCTGCGCCAACTGCAATCCCTTCAGCGCGACTTCGTCATAATAGGAGCTCAGCGATCGCTCCTTCAGAAATTCCTCGGCTTTCTCGGCCGCTTCGGTCGGATCGCCGGCGAGCATCCGCTGATAGAATATCTCGGGCGGAGAGAGGGCAGGCCGGTCCCCGAACATGACATCGAGAAACTCCAGACGCTCCACGTGGCGCCCCAGCACGACCAGGCAGACCGTCAGCGGCGTCGCCAGGACAAGGCCGATCGGACCCCAGAGCGCCGTCCAGAACGTCGCGGATGCGACCACGGCGACAGGCGACAGCCCCGTACTGTGTCCATAGGCCATCGGCTCGATCACGTGCCCCACGATCGGCTCGACCACCACGAACAGCGCGACCGTCCACAGCAGCATCGACCAGGTGGGATCGACCGCAAGCGCGAGCGCGAGCGGAAACGCCGCCCCGATGAACGCGCCGATGTAAGGCACGAAGCGCAACACGCCGGCCAGGATTCCCCACAGGATCGCGCTTGGAACGCCGATCACCCAGAGGCCGATTCCGATGACGACGCCGAAGGTTCCGTTCAGAAGAAGCTGAAGCAGGAAAAGCCGGCTGAGGCGGCTGGCGGCGTCATCGAGGGCGGCCGTGGTGCGTTGCAGGTCGTGCGAACCCGCCAGCCGGATCAGCCGGTTACGAAGGTCTTCGCGCTGAAGCAGAATGAAGATGACAAAAATGACGATGATGCCCGTCGTTGCCAGCGGATGCAGCAACGGGGAAATCAGGCTTTGCAGACTCTGCAGCGCGCCCGGGTCGGGCTGAAGGACTTGCACGGGAACGGGTTTGGGTGGCACCGTTTGCAGACTTGCGCCGGGTCCCAGGGTAGTTGCTGCGTTCTTTGCAGCCTCGTTGGGCTTGTCCAGTTCCTTGCTCAGATCCTTCAGCATGTCGGAGGCACGTTCGAGCGTGCCGCGGCCGGCGGTGGTCTCACGAAAGGACTGGATCTTTTCGCTGATCGTGGACTGATATCGCGGCAAATCCCCCGCCAGTTGCGCCAGTTGGGTGGCAAGCAGGCTTCCAAGCGCAAATATCAGCGCGAAGGCAATGACCACCACGCTGACGACGGACAGCCCGCGCGGGATACGGATGCGTTGAAGCAGTCCGACCAATGGTGCCAGCACGAAACTGAGCAGGATGGCCAATGCTATCGGTATGATGATATCGCGGCCGAAATACAGCACCATCACAATGATCGCAGCGAGGATCGCCGTCGCCACTGCGCTCAGCAGGGAAATCAGTTCGTCTGCTGTTCGCGCCTTGAAGGGCTGTTTGATCACAATCTGTCTCTACGCGGGGGAAGCCACGAAGCCTAACCCCCGCATATCCGGTTGGTTCCATTTTGGAACGGGCAATGGCCGCCTTCCCGGTTGCGATTTTCTCCCGGCCCAACTCGTAAATCTCAGTTTGCGTAGAGGCCCTCGACGATCGGCAGGCGCGCGGCACGGATTGCGGGAAACAGTCCGCCGATCAGGCCGACGATCAGGGCGAGCGCAACGCCTTCAGCGATCAGCCACGGACTGAGCTTGAAGTCGAACACCACCTGCGTGAAGTTGCCGCCAAGGGTCGAGGCCGTGACGCCGTCGAAAATCAGGTAGGTGGCGGCGGCCCCTACCAGCCCGCCGATGGCGGCGAGCAGCAGCGATTCGGCCAGCGTTCCGACAAAGGCGGGGAAGCCGCCGAAGCCGATGGCGCGCAGCGTGGCGATCTCGGTCGCACGGGCTGCGACCGACGAATACATCGTGTTGAGCGCGCCGGCGATTGCCCCCAGTGCCATCGCGATCGCCAGCGGCCAGCCGAGCTTCTGGATCAGGTCGGAGGTTTGCGAGGCCTGTTCGGCGAAGTAGGCTGCCTCGGACTTGACGTCGAGCTTCAGCCGCGGATCGTTGTCGCTGTAGCTCTTGAGTTCATTGAGTGCGGCCGGCCCGGTCAGGCGCGCACGCACGGTCTGGACGATGTTGTTGCGGTTGAAAAGGGACTGCACCACGGGAAGGTCGGCCCAGATCTCGGATTCGAACACGCTGCCGCCGGCCTCGAACACGCCGACGACGGTCCAGCGCGTGGCGCCGAACGACACGGTTTGGCCGATGTCGAATCCTGCGAATTCCCGCTGCAATGCCTTGCCGACCATCACTTCGTTGCTGCCGCGATTGAACATGCGGCCTGCGGTGATCGCGATGTCCTTGCGCAGCGCGATGCCCTGTTCGCCGATCCCGCGCAGCGGCAGGTTGGCCTTGGTCCCGGTGGAGCGCTTGATGCCGTCGACCACGAGATAGAGTTCCGGCGAGATCAGGGGCTTGCCGTCGCTGCCGCGTGCGATGCCGGGGCCGTCCTCGATCAACCGCACCTGGTCGCGGCTCACAGTGCTGTTGATTTCGGCCTGCGAGCCTGCCCGCAACACGATCGCGATGTCGTCGGCTCCGGCGCCTGCGATGGTGCGCTGGAATCCGTTGGCCATCGCCAGGAATGCGAGCAGCACGACCACCACCAGCGCGATCGCGATCACCGTCGAGAGCGAGAGCCAGCGCCGTTGCGAAATGCTCCTGAGATTGATGGATGTGACGGCCGCCACCTGAAGCCAGAGCGAGCGCATGTGCCTATCCTCGTCCCAGTGCGGTTGCGATCCGGAGCCGCATGGCGTTGAGCGCCGGGATGATCCCGGTGATCAGCCCAAGCGCGATCATCAGCGCCAGTCCCTGCAGCGCGATGGTCGGCGTTACCGCGAAAGCCGGCACGATGGCGGAAAGGCTCGAGCGCAGCGCCATCGCGATCAGCGCCGCAATCGCGAGTCCCGGGATGCCGCCGAGCAGCGCCAGCAGCACGGATTCGCCGAGCACCATCGTCAGGATACGCGGGCCCGAAAAGCCGAGCGTCTTCAGCACGCCGATTTCGCGGGTCCGCTCGCGGATCGACAGCGCCATGGTGTTGCCGACGATCATCAGGATGGTGACGAAGGCGGCCCCGACCACCAGCAGTACGATCAGCGCGATATTGCCGAACTGCGCCGCGAACGCTTTCCCGAACGCCTTTTCGGTGTCGGTCGAGGTCTCCGCGGTGGAATTGGCGAACATCGCGTCGATCGCCTTCGCCACCCGGTCGTTGTTTTCCGGCGAGGTGGTCTGCAGAATCATCCAGCCGATGGTGTCCTTGCCGAACGACCGGGTCTCGTCGAAATAGGGGTACTGGAACAGCAGGAAGTTGGTGTCGACGTGATCGGCCTTGCCCGTGACAATGCCGGCGATGGTGAGGTCCCAGGTGTGGCCGCCGCTCTTCTGGCTGAAGATGTTGCTCTGAATGGGAATGCGGTCGCCGATCTTCCAGCCCCATTTCTCCGCCAGCTTGTCGCCGACGACCGCGCTGCCGCGGTCGCGCGTGAAGGCCTGAAGCTGGTCGGGCGGCACCTCGAACTCGCTGCGATAGACGTCGAAATAGCTGTTCGGCTCGATTGCGAGCGCCATGACGAAGTTCTTCGGGTCCTGGTAGTAGCCGCCGAACCAGTTGGCGAAGGTCACCTGCCGCACGCCGTCGACCGCACGCACACGGTTGAAGTAGGCGATCGGCATCGGCTGGGTGAAGTTGATCTTGTTGACGGTGATCATCCGGTCCGCGGCGGCGGCGTCCTCGCCGGCCGTAAAGGCGCGGTAGAACCCGGCGAGCACGCCGAAGATCATGAAGGCGATCAGGATCGACACGATCATCAGGCCGGCGCGCAATTTGCGGCGGAACAGGTTCTTCCGCACCAGGTCGAAGTCGTTCACGCGGCAAGCTCCCGTTCGACGAAGCGGCCCTTGTCGAGGTGCAGGACACGCTTGGCATAGTTTGCCGCTGCGGGATCGTGGGTCACCATCACGATGGTCTTGCCGAGTTCGCCGTTGAGCAGTTGCAGAATCGAAAGAATCTCGTCGGCGGACTGGCGGTCGAGATCGCCGGTCGGCTCGTCGCACAGCAGCATGTTCGGATCCGAGACGATGGCGCGCGCGATCGCGACGCGCTGCTGCTGGCCGCCCGACATCTCGCGCGGCCGGTGCTTGATGCGGTCGGCGAGGCCGACCACGGAAAGCGCGGTGTGAACGCGCGCCGCGCGCTCCTTGCGGCTCAATCTGGTGAGCAGCAGCGGCAGCTCGACATTCTGCGCCGCGGTCAGCATCGGCATCAGATTGTAGAACTGGAAGATGAAGCCGATATTGGCAGCGCGCCAGGCAGCGAGCTGGCTCTCGGAGAGGCCGTCGATGCGCTTGTCCGCGATGGTTACCTCGCCCGCGTCGACGGCATCGATGCCGCCGAGCAGGTTGAGCAGCGTCGTCTTGCCCGAACCGGACGGCCCCATGACGGCGACGAAATCGCCGCGGGGGATCGCAAGGTCGAGGTGATCGAAGATCGAGATCGTTTCCTTTCCCTTGGTGAAGCGCTTGGCGACGCCGGCGAGGCGAACCATCGGTTGTTCGGCTGTCAAGTCAGTCTCCTCTCGGAATGCGGTGCGCTAGTTCGCGGCGGTGGCTGCTGCGGCGCCATTCGCCTTGGCCTCGTGCAGAAAGTTCACCTTGACCGCCATGTCGGGCAGGATGCGCGGGTCCTTCCTGTCGAAACGGATGCGGACCTTCACGGTCGCCTTCTCGCGGTTTGCGGTCGGCACGATCGCGATCACGGAGGCAGGGATTGTCCAGTCGGGATAGGCGTCCAGCACCGCGTTCACGGCGCCGCCGGGAGTGACGCGGCCGATGAAGGCCTCGTTGACATCCACCTCGATCTCGATCGAATCCATGTCGACGATGGTGCAGATGCCGGTGCGGGTGTAGCCGCCGACCGACATCGGTGAAATCATCTCGCCGGGCTGCGCGCTGCGGTCGACGACCACGCCGGCGAAGGGCGCGCGGATCTGGTGCTTGTCGAGCACCGAGGCGCTGCGCCTGGCGTCGATTTTGGCGGTCTCGAGCTGCGACTGCACCTGGCGCAGTTGCGCGCTGAGCACGCCGACGCGGGCCTGCGCCTTGGTCAGGTCGGCTTCGGTGGCAAAATTCTTCTGCGACAGCGTCTGCAGACGCGACATGATCCGGGTCGCGTCCTGCAGATCGGCATTGATCGCGGCAATGGCTGCATCCGCGGTCTCGACGCGCGAGCGGGCGAGTTCAGTGTCCTTTTCGGCCAGCACGCTGTCGAGCCGCGCCACGATCTCGCCTTCGGTGACCGTCATGCCCTCGTCGATGAAGACCTCGACCACCTTGCCGGTGATCTCGGCGGCGACGGTCGCCTTGCGGCGCGCCACCACGTAGCCGGAGGCTGCCAGCGTGCCGCTTGTCCTGCTGTTCGTCGCCGCCCGCTGGGGCGGCGGGGAGGGGGACGGAGGCTGCGATGCCTTCTGCTGTATGGCCGGCTGCGGTGCATTCTCCTTGCCGGAGTCCTGCCGGCGAAATTCGTAAACGCCAAAGGCGGCGGCGCTTGCGAGCACGCAGGCGACGATGACCGCCGCGATCGGCAGCCAGCGGCGGCCCGATTGTTCCACCTTGTGGGCGCTGCGATCGATCGCAAGCGATTTCAGCAACTCGCTCTTGTCACGCGTCATCG
Organism: Bradyrhizobium sp.; assembly: GCA_013822885.1. Classification (GTDB taxonomy): domain Bacteria; phylum Pseudomonadota; class Alphaproteobacteria; order Rhizobiales; family Xanthobacteraceae; genus Bradyrhizobium. The sequence continues at coordinate 6,038 of PNLC01000065.1, read as the reverse complement.
TTCATTTCCATCCGGCGGCGCATTGCAGAATCCTGCGCGGCAGCATCGTTCGCGCTGGCATCCTCGCTCGCGGCCGGCTTGCATGTCTCGCCATGGAATGGCCGGCGCCCACGTTGTGGCGAGCGGCGCCCATGTTCCGTTGTCAAATCTTTCAAATCCTCGCGGGATGCCAGGCGGCAGCCGTATCGAGGACGTGTGTAGCCGATATCTAAAGCCTAACAGCGACGGAGGCAAATCCTGCAACCAGCAAGCGTGCGCGCCCGATTTAACCTTTGTCGACCGCAACATTGTGGACGTTTTTTGCGGCCAGACATTGTCACGCCTGCGACATATCCGGTTGAAGATGACGCAAGCGCCGCGGCCGGGCAGTCATTGCGCCAGCGGCAGGCCGAGGCGGCCGATGCCCGGCAGCTTCAACGCAGGCCGGCGAATGTCGAGGCCCACGACGCCGCCGAAAAGGTTGAGTTCGATCCCCTCGATCCATCCGATCGTCAGCCCGAGATAGCCGCCGAGCGAGGCGAACACGCCGGTGCGCGAGGCCGTGACGCCGTACCATTCGCCGTGATACGGAAAGTCCTTGCCGATCGCCGTCGGCGGCAGCACGGCGTTCAATTCAGGAACCGCGTGCAGGATCGCTTGGATGAACGTGTTGGAGTTCGGGCCGGGCCAGGCGCTGTAATCGCCATAGGCCTTGAAGCGGTAGTTCTCGATCACCGAACGAATCTTCGGAATCAGCGGCTCGGCAGCTTCCCCATCGAGACTCACGACCGTTTCCGGAACGGCGCCGAACCACCTGCCGTCGGCTAGAAATCCGTCGATCCGGATCGGTTCGCCCCAGGCCGTGTAGTCGTAGCGGCTGTAGCGCGTTGCGCCGCGCTCCTTCACCACGATCCAGGTATGAACCGCGAAGATGCCGCGCCAGCGCACCGTGCGCGCCGCGAATACCCTGATCAGTGCTGGCGCATGGTCAGAAGCCTTAGGCAGCAGGCCGGCGCTGGAGCGGTCCGCCGACTGCCAGTTTTCCCGCCTGTCGCCGAGCCAGTAGATCACGGCGGAATAGGCCACGGGAACGAGCACGAGCAGGATGAGGATGAGCAGGTATCGTTTCACAGGCGGGGAGCAACCGGGACGTTAGGGGCTGCTCTAATGTAATTGTCCCGTTTGCGATTTCGAGTCCGCCCAGCAGGCGGCAGGCGTCGCTCGCTCGCAGACGGCCGAAGGCGTCAGAGGTATTTATATACGCAGCCCAGGACCCGCCTAGTTTAGGGGCAGCCAGCTCAGCTCGCCGGAGCAGCCGCAGCTGTTGCAGTGAGCGGGCAGGTCGAACGTGTTGGCGAGCTGCCATTCCTGCGACTCGTTGCTCCATTGAACGGTCGCGGAACAGGTGATGTCATCGGACCGGCACCGGGAGCAGACCGGGGTGGCGCGCGTGGCACGGGTTTCGTGATGTCGCGTGGCCGGCGGCGCCTCCGGCGACTGTTCGAATGGATTGCGAAGCAAAGTAAGTCTCAAGATGCTCCCCCGATCATCCCAATGTTCACTACGGAACATAATGCTGGACGGTTTGGCTGTCTTCAGCGCGCGGCGCGCAAGCCTGTGGAATTCACCAGATTTTAATGATTCGCAACACCGCTACCGTATGGCGATCGATATCGGTCCGGATAAGGATAATCTGCGGCTTTGGGGAGGCTGACGGGTCTCGGCCGTCCCCTGGGAACCGAGCCTCCTGCCAAGCGTTCATTTTCGCGGTCGGCCAGCGCTGGCCCGTTAGTCCGCGTCCATTTTCTTAGCGCTCCGAGGTGTCGACTGCTTCAAAGCTCATCCATTCTCCTGCCCGGCGATACCGTCTGGAAAAAGTGCAGGACGAGCCGGCTGGCCGTCCTGAACGACGCGGCCGCATATTTCGCCGCGCTGCGCGAAGCTTTGCTGCTCGCGACAGACCGGGTCTATATTATTGGCTGGGACATCCATAGTCAGACCCGCTTCGTCGGGCCTTCCGGCCATGCCGAGGACGGCTTTCCCGAAGAACTCGGTCCGTTTCTCAAGGCGCTGCTGCAAGCGAGGGCCGACCTGCGGATCGACGTGCTGAGCTGGGATTTTCCGGCGCTCTATGCTGCGGAACGCGAGTGGAATTCTCCGTCGAAGTTCATGACGGGTACGTCGGAGCGGCTTCGCTTCTGTTTCGATGCCAGCCTTCCGCTCGGCTCGGCCCAGCACCAGAAGATCGTCGTCATCGACGGGGCGGTCGCATTCTCCGGCGGGCTCGATCTGACGATCCGGCGCTGGGACACCAGCGAGCACGCCGCCGGCAATCCGCACCGGGCCGATCCCGACGGCAAGCCGTACCCGCCGTTTCACGATGTCCAGTGCATGGTCGATGGCGAAGCCGCCGCCGCCCTTCTGGAACTGGTCGAGAACCGCTGGCGGGCCGCCGGCTGCACGGTCGAAAACAGCAATCTGCCGGCCGACGACCGCTGGCCGGCCTCGGTGCCGGTGCAGGCCCGCGACATCGTTACGGGGATCGCGCGGACGGAGATCAGGACCGCGCACGATCCGGGTGTGGACGAGGTCGCGCGGCTGTTCGAGGCCTCCATCAACGCGGCAAACCGCTTCATCTATATCGAGAACCAGTTCACCAGCACCACCGAGATTGCCTGCGTGCTGGCGCAGCGGATGCAGGATGTGCCTTCGCTTCGGGTCCTGATCGTCACGCCGAAGATGCATTCGTCCTGGTTCGAGTCCCAAGCCATGCAGGGCGGCCGCGGCGGCTTCATCGACGCGTTCGTCGCGGCAGGCGTCATGGACAGGATACGCTTTCTCTACCCCGCGACGCGGGATGCAACCTCTGCCGCTGCGGTCATGGTGCACAGCAAGGTGATGATCGTCGATGATTATTTGCTGCGCATAGGCTCCGCCAACCTCAACAACCGCTCGATGGGCGCCGACACCGAGTGCGATCTCGCCTTCGAGGCGACATCCGAAGAGAACAGGCAATTCATCACCCGGCTCCGCCGCGGGCTTATCGGCCATTTCTGCGGCGTGGGCGAACGGGAAATCGAGGACAATGAAGCCGACCTTCTGGGATATCTCGACCGGCTGTCGGCGGACGACAGGGAGAAGTCGCTGCAGCCGATCGACTCGAGCAGCCAGTTCGGCGGCGTCGCCAGCGTCGTGCAGCCCGTCGCGGATCCCAGAGAACCTCTCGGCCTGGAGCGCGCCGCCAACCGCATGTTGACGCTGCGGACTGTGCTCGCCGTATGCGGACTGGCCGGGGCACTCGGCGGCCTCGCGCTGCTCTGGCGATACACCTCACTAAGCGATTTCACCGAGATCGGCCTGGTGTCCTCCGTCATTTCGCGATCGGAATTCGCGCCGCTGCTGGCGATCGCCGCCTTCGTCGTCGGTGGCCTGGTGGTGTTTCCGGTCGTTGTCCTGATCGCGGCGACGGCCGCGGCGCTCGGGCCATGGCTGGGGTTCGTCACCGCCGGCACCGGCGTGCTTCTCAGTGCGCTCGTTCTATTCGGGATTGGCCGGGTGCTCGGTCACGTCCGGCTGCAGCGGCTGCTCGGGCGGCGCGCGTTGCGGGTCCAGAACCGCATCGTCGGCAAGGGGATCGTCGCTGTCGCCATGATCCGCATGGTGCCGATTGCCCCGTTTTCGATCGTGAACGTGATCGCTGGTGCCAGCGAGCTGCGCCTGCGGGATTACATGCTCGGAACGGCGCTCGGCATGCTGCCGGGCATCATCATGATGGCCGTGTTGGGAGCGCAGATCGCGGATCTGGCGCGCGATGCTTCATGGGCGAATGTGCTGCTGCTCGGCTTTGCGATCATTGCCTGGAGCGCGGTGTGCCTCGGCGTGCAGTTCCTGGTGACGTGGCTGGCAGGAAGAAGGACGTGACCGGCAGCCTGCGCATCATGACGTGGAATGTTCACGGCACATTCAACCTCAATCCGAAATTCGATCTCGACGGCGTCTGTTCGCTGATCCGGCATTGGTCTCCCGATGTGGTCGCGCTGCAGGAAGTCGACTCGCGCGGCCGAACCGACGATCCCTTCATGCGGCTGGCCGAGGCGGTCGGCGATCATCGGATCGACGCCCGGTCGATCGTCACAAAGGACGGCGATTACGGCCAGGCGCTGTTCAGCCGCTGGCCTTTCGCCGAGCCGCCCGAGGTCGTGGACGTGTCGTATCAGGAGCGCGAGCCGCGCCGAGCCATCGCTGCGCGCATACTGTCCGATGTCGCGGGCGAGGTGAGGGTCGTCGCCACGCATCTGGGCCTGAGCATCCATGAAAGGCACGCCCAAGCGCATGCGTTGGTCGATCTGGTGCAGCCGACGCGAACCTTTGTGGTCGGCGACTTCAACGACTGGTTTTGGGTCAGGTCGGTGCGGGGCGTGCTGGCCCGGACCTGTCCGGTCCGGACGCGGCTGCGGACGTTTCCGGCACTGCTTCCGCTGATGCGGCTGGACCGGATCTACGTCTCCCGCGACGGCGTGATCCGCTCAGCCTGGACCGATCGCAAGGCGCGCATGTATTCGGACCATCTTCCCGTGATCGCCGACGTGGTTTTTCCGGACTAAAGAATATTCCGCCGTGGCAAGGCCACGCTTTGCGATAGCTCGCTGTGGCACACCTTGCCCCGCAAGCCGTTCCCTGTAACGTAGCGGGCAAATCGGCCGCGTAGCGTTTCAAGAACAAAAAGGAAAACATCGATGGGAGGAGTTCTGGAGGGCGTTCGCGTTCTCGATTTCGGGCGCTATATCGCGGGGCCGTATTGCGCGACATTGCTGGCGGAATTTGGTGCGGAAGTCATCCGCGTCGAACGGCGCAACGGCAGCGAGGACCGTTTCGTGGCGCCGGTCGGCGAAGGCGGCGAGGGCGCGCTTTTCCTGCAGGTCAACCGCAACAAGAAGTGCATCACGCTGGATCCGATGAAACCCGAGGGGCAGGAGGTGATGCGCCGGCTGGTCGAAACCGCAGATGTCGTCGTCGCCAACCTGCCGCCGCAGACGCTGCGCGCGATGAAGCTCGACTATGAATCGCTGAAGGCGATCAAGCCGGACATCATCCTGACCACGGCGACCGCGTTCGGCGGGCCGGGACCGTGGTCCGACCGCGTCGGCTTCGACGGCGTCGGCCAGGTGATGTCGGGCGCGGTCTACATGACCGGCAAGGGCGATCCGCCGTACCGGGCTGCGGTGAACTGGGTCGATTTCGGAACGGCGCTGCATTGCGCCTTCGGCACGCTCGCCGCCCTGATCGAGCGCGGTAAATCCGGACGTGGGCAGATCGTCGAGGGCGCGCTGCTGGCGACCGCGCTGTCCTTCACCAATGCATCGCTGATCGAACAGGCTGTCATCGCGGCCAACCGCGTGCCGACCGGCAACCTCGGCCAGACCGCGGCGCCCGTCGACATCTACCGCACCAGGGACGGCTGGGTGCTGTGCCAGGTCACGGGACACCCGCTGTTCATCCGCTGGGCCAAGTTGATGGGCGAGGATCACTGGCTGCAGGATCCGCGTTTCGCCGACGACCTCAAGCGCGGCAACAACGGGCCCGTCATCAGCGAACGGATGGCGCAATGGTGCGCCGAGCGCACCACGGAGGAAGCGCTCGATACGCTGGGCCAGGCGATGATACCCGCCGGCCCGGTGCTGAGCCCGCAACAGGCGCTGGAACATCCGCACATCCGCGCCACCGGCTTCATGCAGGACGTCGACTATCCCGGCTTGCCGAACCCGGCGCCGACCGCGCGCGTCGCGGTGCGGCTGTCCGAGACGCCGGGCGAAATCGCGACGCGCCCGCCGACGCTGGGTGAGCATACTGATGAGGTGCTCGGCAGCATCGGCTATGACGCGGATCAGATCGCCGAGCTTCGGCAGAATAGAATCGTTTAGCGCGCAGGGTGGACGAATTGCGAACTGCGTCGCGCCGCGCGCAAGCGCTACTTCAATCGGCAACCGCGACATATCAACCCGACGGGCAAATCAATCAAAAGCCTGTCCATAGCTGCGCACAAAAATATTCCACTCGCG
>PNLC01000064.1 GCA_013822885.1 Bradyrhizobium sp. | reverse complement strand
TGACCGCGAAGGTGCCGGTGGCCTTCGGCAGCGAGAACAGCCCCGTCGAAATGGCCACGACCGCAAACCGGTAGAGGATCAAGGCCGTGGCGTCGTTGGCGAGCCCCTCGCCCTCGAGCACCACGAGGATACGGCGCGGAATGCCCAGTTTCCGGGCTATTGCGAGCGGCGCCACCACATCCGGCGGGGCGACGATCGCCCCCAGCAGGAAGCCGACGCTCCAGGGTAGTCCGATCAGGTAATGCGTCGCGGCGGCGACCATGAAAGCGGTGAAGATGACGCAGCCGACCGCGAGCAGAATGATCGGCCGGAGGTTGGATTTGAATTCGCGCCAGCTCATGGCGACGCTCGCTGAGTAAATCAGCGGCGGCAACACCATCAGCAGCACCAAATCGGGCGGCAATTCCACGGCCGGCATGCCCGGCACGAAGGCCAGCGCAATGCCTGACAGCATCAGCAGGATGGCCGGTGCGACGTTGAACCGTCGCGCCAGCAGCGTGGTGCCCGCCAGCACCGCCAGCAGGATCAAAAAGATCTGAAATTTGGCTTCCATGATAGTCCCCCTTCGCAAGGAAAAACCGCGAGGTCAATTGCGACAGGAGGATGTGCTCACGTACGGAGTGCGATCCGGTTTCGGGCTGGCTCTGACAAATTTGTGACCGTTGCTCCAGAACTCCGTCGATCATTGCCCCGTACCAGCCAAGAGCCTGCGAATGCAGGCAGGGTCGGGAGCAGAGCGATGAAGCACCTTGGTCAGCATGCGATCGTGATCGGCGCCAGCATGGGTGGCCTGCTTGCCGCCCGCGCGCTGTCGGAGGCCTACGCCGTGGTCACGGTGCTGGAACGCGATGCGCTTCCGCGCTCGGACATTCCGCGAAAGGGCGTGCCACAGGGCCGCCACGCGCATGGTTTGCTGGCGCGCGGCCGGACCGTCATCGAGAATTTCTTTCCCGGTTGGACCGACGCGGTCGTCGCCTGCGGCGGCGTCAGGGGGGATATCGCCGGCGACGTGAAGTGGATCGGCCATGGCGTTACCATCGAGTCTACGCCGAGCGATCTGGTGGGGTTGCTGGCGTCGCGTCCCGTGCTGGAAGGTAACGTTCGCCGCCGCCTGATGGCGCTGCCGAACGTGCGAGTGATCGAGAACTGCGCAGTTCAGGAACTGATTGCCGACGATGGCAAGAGCACCATCAAGGGCGTTCGCGCCCGGATCAGCACCGGCGTCGAGCACGTGATCGCTGCCGACCTCGTTGTCGATGCTTCCGGCCGAGGCTCGTCGAGCCCGGCCTGGCTGGAGAGTTTTGGCTTCGCAAAGCCGGAGGAAGAGCGAATCGAAATCGGGGTCGGCTACACCACGCGCGTCTATCGCCGCCGTCCGGCCGATCTGGGCGGCAAGCTCGCGGTGGTGATCGCCGGCAGCGGACCGAACTGGCGTAATGGAACGATCCTGTACCAGACCGAAGACCGCTGGATCGTCTCGATCGGCGGCTATTTCGGTGACCACGCGCCCGATGACGACCAGATGTTCGCGGCCTATGCCGGCTCGCTGCCGACATCCGACATCTACGACATCGTTGCCCATGCCGAGCCGCTGAGCGAATTCGTCCGCTACCGCTATCCTGCGGCGGCGCTACGAGCGGCTGGCGCGATTCCCTGGGGGATATCTGGTGGTCGGCGATGCCCTGTGCAGCTTCAATCCGGTCTACGGCCAGGGCATGACGGTGGCGGCGCAGGAAGCCGCACTGCTGCGCGAATGCCTCGAGGCGGGCGCTGAAGGTCTCGCGCAGCGCTTCTTCGCGCGCGCCAACATCGTGATCGATACCCCCTGGGATATCTCTGCCGGCAATGACCTCCGGCATCCCCAGGTGGAAGGGCCGCGTCCGCCGAAGGTCCGCTTCATCAACTGGTATATCGGCAAGCTGCACATGGCCGCGCGCCATGATGCAAGGCTGGCGACCGCGTTCCTGGAGGTCGCCAACCTGGAAGCGCCGCCGTCGCTTCTGTTGCAGCCACAAATCGTCATGCGTGTGATCGCTGGAAATTTCGGGCGTCGGCGCAGCGGTGCGGCGCCGAGGCCGGCGGGCGCGAAGGCCTGAGACGGCAAATGCCAGCGCTCCTTGATGAAGGCGGTCTGATCGTCGAAGCGGCCGACGGTGACTATGAAATCCTCGCGCGGGCAGCTGGCAAGCATCTGACGTTTCGTCAATTTGACTGAGGGTGCCCTGTCTCGGTTAGCGCGCCGCTTCCTGAAATGGCGCGCTGAAGAATTTCCGGCGAAGACCAAAACCAAGATTCGTCAAATAGTGGCTCGTGCGTTAGGTTGCGTTAGATTCATCACGCAATCTCTGATGAGTTAGGAAACAAGCTTGACATGGACGCGATTAAGTTAGCGTTTTCAAATGGATGTGGACTAGTGACGCGTACAGCTACCCAAGATGCCGCGGAGTTGGGTTGTGGATCAAATGAAATTACCACCATCATACAAACGAGGTCACGGTCATTTCTATAAGTCTATCGAACTACAACGCCAGCGTCTGGCAAGACGTCTACCATGTGCCCCACGCCGGCAGAACTCTCTACGTGAAGTTCACCGATAATGGGGGTACCGAGTTCACCCTCCTGTCGTTTAAGGAGAAGTAAGATGTCAAATGCCCCTGTCTGCCCGGAAACCGGGAAGCCAATGGTCCGCGATACGCGCCCCATGGAGCTTTCATATAAGGGGCAGTCCACTACTATCGACATGCCCGGATGGTATTGCCACGAGTCCGGCGAGAGCATCCATACTGCTGAGGACATGAAGGTGTCAGATGCGGCACTTAAGGAACTTCGTCTTGAAGTGGAGAACCTTCTAAAGCCGCAGGACGTGAAGCGCATCCGAACAAAGATCGGACTCACCCAACGTGAAGCGGGCACGATCTTAGGAGGTGGCCCGAACGCATTCCAGAAATACGAACAAGACACGGTGACCGTCAGCAAACCTATGAGCAATCTTCTGCGTGTCCTGGAGAGACACCCAGAAGAAGTCGAAGAACTTAGAAAGCAAGCTTAACATCAACCCGGGCTCGGGCTCATTTCCCTGCGTTACAATGCCCTGGAACGAGCGTTCAAGTATTGAATGCTGCGCTATTTGGATTCCACCGTCGTCGAATCTATTGTTCGAGAGAGCACCCTGACGAACAGATAATCCTGCCGGTTTGATGGTCCACCCAGCCTACTCCCGCAAATCGTAGCGGTAGGATTTCGATACGATCTTCCAGCCGTCGTTCAGCTTCATCGCCACCAGATAGTCGGTGAAATAGCGCGGCGGCAATTGGCAGCGCACCTTGATGAAGGCGGTCTGATCGTCGGAGCGGTCGATGGTGACGATGAAATCCTCGCGCGGCTTGCCTTCCGCCTTCCCCGACGGCCGCTTGCGCACGCGATCGAGCCAGTCCGGCACGGTCAGCACCTGCAATTCACCCTTTTCCAGCCAGCGCAAATCGGCTGACGAATCGAACATTGCACCTAGCTTGTCGGCATCGGCTTCATACAGGCCATCGAAGTAGTTCTTGATCACGGCTTCCACGGTCGATCGGTCGTGACTCACGGCAGTTCCTCCCGGCGAAAAGAAATTTGTTCGGGTGAATTAAGCCACGAACGCGCTCATTGCGCTATGGGTGACTTCATCACAGGTGAGTGGAATTGGAAGTGACGGGTTCAGTGAAATCGAATGCTCGCATTCTGGCTGGAGAATGCTTCTGCCGCGCGGTGGGCTATGCAGTCGCTGACGAATTCGCCTACGCAATGAACTGTCATTGCTCGAACTGCCGGCGCACCACCGGTGCAGCGTTCAAGCCGTTCGCCGGCATCGCACGCGACAAACTCAGCGTCATCAGGGGCGCGGACAAGCTCACGACTTATGGCGACGAGGCGAACCACGACGCGCATTGCAGGCGATGCGGCTCGTTACTCTACTCGGTGGTGCGTGACGGCGCTTTCGTCCATGTCGCCATGGGCACGCTGGTTGACGATCCCTCGATCCGCCCGACGGCACACATCTTCGTTGGCTCCAAGGCGCCCTGGTTTGTGATCACCGACGATCTGCCGCAATATCAGGAACATGTCAGGGCACATTGAGCGCCCGTTCCAGGAATACTTGGCGGTCTCCGGGGGTCTATACCGGCTTGGGGAACCCGGCCGCAAAACTTGGCCGGCGTTGGGCGAACCGTCGGGGCGTTGGCCCGACTAACAATGAGCAAGGGTGCGATTCACGAGCGCGTGGTATCGTGACGTAACTCACAAAGTCCGGCTGTTGCCTCTGATAGGCATGCTGGTGTGGTACAAAGTGCGAGGCTCCGGCAGCGTCATGGTTAAATCTGGATCTTTAGGATTATTTCGCTGGATGGTGGCCGCGGCCGCATCCCTGCTGGTCTGCGGGCCGGCCCTTGCTGAAAAGCGCGTGGCGCTGGTGCTGGGCAACTCCGCCTACCAGAATGTCGCACCGCTCGCCAATCCGGTTAACGACAGCGCCAGGATCGCGGCGACGCTGAAAGAGGCCGGCTTCGATGTCGTCGATTCCCGCCGGGATCTCTCCGCCATCGACACAAGGCGCGCGTTGCGTGATTTTGCCGACCGTTCCCGTGATGCCGATATCGCCGTGGTCTACTACGCCGGCCACGGCATCGAGGTGGACGGGGGAAACTACCTGATCCCGGTGGACGCAAAGCTGGAGCGCGACACCGACGTCTATGACGAGGCGCTGTCGCTCGATCGCATCCTGGTCGCGATGGAGCCGGCCAAGAAATTGCGGCTGGTGATCCTCGACGCCTGCCGCGACAATCCGTTTTCCCGGACCATGAAGCGGACGGTGGCTTCGCGGGCGATCGGGCAGGGTCTCGCCAAGGTCGAGCCGACCAGCCCGAACGTCCTGATCGCCTATTCGGCCAAGGCCGGCTCCACGGCCGCCGATGGCGACGGCAAGAACAGCCCGTTCACGGCCGCGTTGTCGCAGCACCTGACGAAGCCCGGGCTTGATGTGCGCCGGGCCTTCGGCTTTGTCCGCGACGAGGTGCTCAAGACCACGGGCAACAAGCAGGAGCCTTTTGTGTACGGCTCGCTCGGCGGCGACGACGTGCCGCTGGTGCCGGCTCCGGCTCGCCCGGCGGCAGCCGCGCCTGCGACACCCGCGTTCAGCGCGCAGGCCGAAGCTCGCCGCGATTACGAACTGGCGCTGCAGATCGGTAACAAGAGCGCGCTCAACGCGTTTCTCGCGCAGTATCCCGATGGCTTCTACGCCAGCCTTGCCAAGCTTCAGCTCGACAAGATCGCCGCCGAAGAAACCCGCGTCGTCGCGACCGAGAAGGCGCGGCTGGCCGAGCAGGAGCGCGCGCGGCTCGCCTCCGAGGGCGCCAAGAAGGGGCAGCAGGCAAAGGCCGATGCCGAAGCGAAAGCGGCCGAGCAGGCGCGGATCGCCGCTGAAAAGGCCAAGTTGCTGGCGCAGGAACAGGCCGCTGCGGCTGAACAGAAGCGCCTCGCAGCCGAAAAGGTCGCCGCCGACAAGGCTGCAACCGACAAGGCTGCGAGCGACAAGGCCGTGACGGTTGCTGCCCTCGATGCAGGACCGCCCCAGGCTGACGTCACCAAGTCGGTGCAGACCGAACTGCGCCGCGTCGGATGCCTCACCGGCTCAACCGACGGCAATTGGAACGCCGCCTCGCAGCGTTCGCTGACGCAGTTCAACCGTTACGCCGGCACCAGGCTTGACACAAAGCTGGCTTCCACCGATGCGCTCGACACGATCAAGCTGAAGTCGGCGCGGGTCTGCCCGCTGGTCTGCGAGCACGGTTACGAGGCTAACGGCGAGCGCTGCACGAAAATCACCTGTGCCGCGGGCTCGTTCCTCAACGACGATAACGAGTGCGAGAAACGTCGCGAAAAGAAGCCGGTCGCCCGGCGCGACAGGCCGGAAACAAGACCGGCTCCGGAAGCAACGCAAGGTCCGCGGGCGCGGGTTGTCATCAGAACTCCGCGGGCGACGACCGGTGTACCGAATGGCCCGGGGGTGTCCGCTCAGGGCCGGCCGCTTACTGGCCAGGAGCGTGCAGTTGGCTGCCACTCCTACGGGGCCATCATGTCGGGCGTGTGCCCGTAAGCCACAGCCGGGTGTCATCGGATATGGCGGGCCCCGGAATCTCTGCCAAACGGCAGGGTTTCCGGGGCCCGATTTTTGAGGGGTGGAGACCGCAGGCGGTCAGATCGCACTGGCCGCGATGTTGACCATCAGTGTCAGCCGCGCGGTGTTGAACACGAACGAGATGATGCCCCTTGGACCTGGGTCAGCTCTTGCGCTCCGCAACGAAGCGTGCGGCCGCCCGCAGGACATCGCCCTTGGCGCCAAACACTGAAAGCGCCGAATCCGCCCGCGCCAGCAGGTCGCGCACGCGCTGCTTGGCGCCGTCGATTCCGAGCTGGGTGACGAAGGTGGTCTTGCCGAGCGCGGCATCGGCGCCGGCCGGCTTGCCGAGCGCGGCTGCGTCGCCTTCGACGTCGAGCAGGTCGTCGGCGATCTGGAACGCCTCGCCGAGCGCGCGGCCGTAATCGTCGAGCGCCTGATATTCGCTCGGAGTGGACTGGCCGAGGATGGCGCCGGAAATGCAGCCATAGCGCAACAGCGCGCCAGTCTTCATTTGCTGCAGCCGCGCCACGTCGACCGGCTCGCGGTCGCCGAACCGCCCTTCGCCGGCGAGGTCGAGGATCTGGCCGCCGACCATGCCGCCGATGCCCGACGCACGCGCCAGCGCGCGGGTCAGCAGCAGGCGGACATTGGCGTCCTTGTGGATCTCGTCGCGGGTGACGATGTCGAATGCCAGCGTCAGCAGCCCGTCGCCGGCGAGGATTGCGGTGGCGTCGTCGGTCTTCTTGTGCAGCGTGGGCCGGCCGCGGCGCAGGTCGCTGTTGTCCATCGCCGGCAGATCATCATGGATCAGGGAATAGCAGTGGATGCATTCCAGCGCGGCGCCGACCAGCAGGCCCGCCTCGCGCGGAACCCCGAACACGGCCGAACTCTCGACCGCCAGAAAAGGGCGCAGGCGCTTTCCGCCGCCAAGGCTGGAATAGCGCATGGCCTCCATCAGCCGCTTGGGCCGGGCGATCTCGTCGGGCAACAGCATGTCGGACAAAAGCTCCGCCAGCAGCGCTTCGGTGTCTTCCGCGGTCTGGTCCAGGCGTTTGGAAAAGTGGGCAGTGGCGGTCGTCATCAAGAATAGCTCCAGATCGATTTGGCCGGACAATCGTTGATGGCAACGGCTTCGTCAATTCCATGACCTCCGTCACACCGCCCTAAAAGTGCTGGAAAACGCGCGGAATATCATGGAGATGTCACTTGCGTGGAGGTCTTATGGGCCTTGTCCCGGCCGGCCTGGGGCTCATCCGGAACACCAATTTGCGCATTGTCAAAATTTTGTTGCTGTTGCTGCTGGCGGTGCTGTTGCTGCCCTATCTGGTGACGCCGTTCTATAGCGCCGGCCATCCAGTCTCGGCGCTGATGGCCTGGCGCTGGCTCTCGGGCAAGCCGGTGTCGCGGCAATGGATCGATTTGAAGGCGATTTCGCCCTATTTGCCGCGCTCGGTGGTGGGATCGGAAGACGCCAAATTCTGCAGCCATCATGGGGTCGATTGGGACGCGCTCCAGGACGCGATCGAGGATGCCGAGGACGGCGAGGCTCAGCGCGGCGGTTCGACCATCACCCAGCAGGTCGCCAAGAACCTGTTTTTGTGGCCGGGCCGCAGCGTGATCCGCAAGGGCCTGGAACTGCCATTGGCGATGTGGATCGATCTGGTGCTTTCCAAGCAGCGAATCCTGGAAATTTACCTCAACATCGCCGAACTCGGTCCGTCCGGGCAGTTCGGGGCCGAGGCCGGGTCGATGTACGCGTTCGGCCGTTCGGCGGCGACGCTTTCGGCGCGGGAGGCCGCCCTGCTGGCGGCGATCCTGCCCAATCCGGTCCGGCGTAGCGCCCGCAATCCCGGCCCCGGCGTGCGGCGACTGGCCGGGACTTACGTGGCGCGGGCCAATGCCGCGGCCTTGCAACGGTGCTGGAGCGAAAATCGTGCCTTTTGAGCCAATTTTCGGCCAATTTAACCGCAGCCTGGCCTAGCTTTACGTCATGCCATCCTCTATAAGCGCGGCCTTATCGGCATCGCAGCCCGTGCGCGAACGCGTGTGGCGCGCCGTCCGAACTTTGGACGATGCCTCCAACAACACCCCTAGAGGACCGTTATGGCCGTTCCCAGAAGAAAAACATCGCCCTCGCGGCGTGGCATGCGCCGCTCGGCGGACGCGCTGAAGAAGCCGACCTATGCCGAGGACAAGGATTCCGGCGAACTCCGCCGTCCGCACCACCTCGACCTGAAGACCGGCATGTACAAGGGCCGGCAGGTTCTCAAGGCGAAGAAGGAATCCTGACCGGACGTGGGACCAGGCGCCGCAACTGCGGCGTCTGCCCGAATTTGGCCAACGAGTGGGCCAACGGTTCCCTGAGGCGAATCGCTTCGCCGGGGACATTCCGGTTTTCTAGCAAGGCGCGATACCCATGGTCGGTTTTCCGCTGCTCCTGATTCCGCTCGCGATCTACAACATCATCGTCTTCCTGATGCCCGGCGTTTCGTTCACCGATCCGCTGGTGAAGCTGGCGTTGGTGTCGGGCGCGGAATGGACCGTGACGCTGAGCGACGTGCTGCTGACGCTCGCCATCCTGTTGCTGCTCGCCGAAGTCATCAAAGGCGCGCGCCCCGGCGCAAAGTACGTCACCGACCATCTGCTCTCGCTGATCGTGTTTGGCGCGGCAGCGGCGGAATTCGTGATGTGGCCGAAGTTCGGCACCTCGACCTTTTTCCTGCTGACGGCACTGGCGCTGGTGGACTTCCTGTCCGGCCTTGCCCTGCGCACGCGGCGCCGCGCCGTCGCGGTGGCGGCGCCTGCGCCGTCAAGAAAGGGCGCGGCAAAGGCCGAGGCGCCAGCGCCCGAACCCGAGCCCCCGGCACCTGCGCCGGCCGCACCTCCGCCGGCAGCCATTCCGCCTGCGGCAGCCGCTCCGCCCGCGGCAGCCGTGCCGCCGGCAGCGTCGGTCGCCGAGTCTGTCTTGCTGGATCGCCCTGAACCCAAACCGGTGCACCCCGCCAACCCGCCCGATGCGGCCGCGTCCCCGACGAAAGTCCCCACAGCAGAGATGCCGTCTCCAGAAGTGTCGTCGCCGGGAATACAGCCGGGCAGCGGCTCGCTGCCGTCCTCCGACAAGCCGTATACGCCTCCGCGCTGAGCTAAATTGTCTGTCGGGCCCGGAAACCCGTGCTGTAGCGGGCGATCTGGCTGGCGCCGTAAGCGGTTTGTGCGTCCGCCAGCGAGGCCCGCCGCAGGCTGCTGGTCTGCGGCGCCTGGTCGGCGGTAGCAATCAATTGCGCGAGGAAGCTAGGGTCGGGTCGCGGCGAAGCTTGTCTCGGAGCCCAGCGCACCGACTGCGCGACGGGCACGAGCTCCATGCTGGCCGGTTCGTCGGTGTCGACGAACTCGCCATCCAGAATCTCTTCCGATCGATCGATATCCAGCATCGCACACCGTAACCGGCTGAAACTGTCACGTTTTGGGACGTTGCGCCCCACTGCGATCTGATCCTCGCAAGGTCTATGCCGTTCCGCCCTGTTTCGTTCCGGGCCGGTCTGGGAAGTCCGTCAAACGTGGTTTCCGGATTATTTATGATCTTTGCCTAGCCTTTCGATTCGAAAGAGCCACTATCCTCAGGCTATTGGGAATCGCTCCCTGGTGTCCCGAATCGAGGCAACGATGCCCGCCGTCCCGCAAGCTGCCAGCATTCTTGCCTCGCTCGGGCAGGCGGCTTTCGTCTGGGACGTGACGGCCGACAGCATCGCCTGGAGCGACAATGCCGGTTCGGTCTTCACCGACATCCCGCCGGAAACGCTGGCAAGCGCCACGGAGTTCGCCAGGTTGATCGAGCCGAAGCGTTCGATCCGGTCGGACGTGCTCGAACAGTCGCCGCCGGCGCGCAGCGGCGAGGGGGTTGCTTACCGGATCGAATACGGCGTGAGGACCTCGACCTCGGCGCCCGTGATCTGGATCGAGGAAACCGGTTGCTGGTTTGCGGGGCCGGACGGCAAGCCGGCACGGGCGCAGGGCATCGTTCGCATCAATAACGAGCGCCACGCGCGCGACGAACAATTGATGCGGCTGTCGCGGCACGATCCGCTCACGAGTGAACTCAACCGCACGCATCTGATCGCTGCGCTGGCGGAAACCATCGAGGAGGCCGCGCGATCCCGCTCGGCCTGCGCGTTCATGCTGATCGGCATCGATCATCTGGCGCGCATCAACGACGCGTTCGGCTTCGACGTCGCGGATGCCGTGATTGCCGAAGTCGGAAAACGTATCCGCGGCCGGCTGCGCGCCGGCGATGTGCTCGGGCGGTTCTCCGGCAACAAGTTCGGCCTGATCCTGCGCAACTGCACCGTCGACGACACCAATGTCGCGGCCGAGCGGTTCCTGGCCGGCATTCGCGACGAGGTCGTTCCCACCAGATCAGGACCGGTTTCGGTGACTACGTCGATCGGCGCGATCAGTATTCCGCGCTACGCCCGCAGCGCCGACGAGGCCGTCAATCGCGCCCAGGAAACGCTCGATGCCGCAAAGCGCCGCCGCGCCGGATCGTTTTCGCTGTGGCGTCCCAATGTCGAGCGCGACGCCCAGCGCCGCGTCAACATCCGTGTCACCGACGAGATCGTCACTGCGCTGAACGAGCGTCGTATCGTCACGGCGTTCGAGCCTGTCGTAGATGTCCGCTCGCGGCAGCCGGCATTCTACGAATGCCTGGTACGGATGGAGCAGGCGGACGGCCGGGCGCTGCTGGCGCCGGATATCGTTCCCGTCGCCGAACGGCTGGGCCTGATCCGGCTGGTCGATCACCGCGTGCTCGAGCTCGCGGTCGCCGAACTCGCCGCCTCGCCGAACGTGCGGCTTAGCCTCAACATTTCGCCTGCCACCACGATGGACCCGGACTGGTGGACCTCGATCGAATCGCTGATGCAGGCGCACCCAGGCGCCGGCGAGCGGCTGATCGTCGAAATCACGGAAACGGTTGCGATCCAGGATATCGACGATATCAGGGGCTTCATCACGCGACTGAAGAATTTCGGCAGCCAGATCGCGATCGATGATTTCGGCGCCGGTTACACCTCGTTCCGGAATCTGCGCAAACTCGGCGTCGACATCGTCAAGATCGACGGCGCCTTCGTGCAGAACATCGCACGCTCGGCGGACGATCGCGCCTTCGTGCAGACGCTGATCGACCTGGCGCGGCGGCTGCAGATCAGGACGGTCGCGGAATGGGTGCAGGACGAGGAAGCCGCCGTGATGCTGCGCGAGTGGGGCTGCGACTACATCCAGGGCCGCCTGATCGGACTGGCCTCGCCGCAGCGGCCGTGGAGCACGGCGGCGGATGCGGTGTTGCCGGCGGCGGGTTGATCGGCGGGCGCTGCGCGACTGATACGACGTGCGTTCAAACCGGCATCTCGCCACCGGCCGGTTCAAGCGCCTCGCTCTGCAGCCGGCCGTCGACCACATGAATGCGGCGATGCATCTGCGCGGCGAGATTGAGGTCGTGGGTGACCGCGACCACGGTCTTGCCGTCCAGCGCCACCAGGTCGCGCAGGATGCCGAAGACCTGCGCGGTCGACATCGAATCGAGGCTCCCGGTCGGCTCGTCCGCCAGAATGACCGGCGGGTCGTTGGCGAGGGCCCGAGCGACTGCCACCCGCTGGCGCTGACCGCCGGATAGCTGGTCCGGCATCTTGCGACGATGGTCGCCCAGTCCGAAAGATCCCAGCAATTCCTCGGCGCGCGCCTGGATTGCGCGCGGCGACAGGCGTCCCCGCGCGCGCATCGGCAGGGCGACGTTCTCGGTGATGGTGAATTCCGGAAGCAGAAAGTGAAACTGAAAAACGAACCCTAGCCGCGCAAGCCGTACCTCGGCCCGTTCCTCTTCCGTCATCGCCGTCGTGGAACGGCCGTCGATCAGGACGTCGCCGCTGGTCGGCAGGTCGAGCAGCCCCAGCAGATACAGCAGCGAGGACTTTCCCGAGCCGGACGGGCCGGTGATGGCAATGAACTCAGCCGGCATGATCTTGAGGTCGATATCGCAAACCAGCGTCACCGGCACGATGCCGCCGAGAATCTTGGTTACGCGCCGGGCCTCGATGAGCGGTGTCGTCATGTTGCGCCCCGGATGATGTCGACGGGATGAAGTCGCGCAGCCGCACGGGCCGGGAAATAGCCTGCCACCAGGCTCGACAGCAGCGCGACTGTCGTCGCGAGCAGATAGTGCTTCGCCGAATAGATCACGGGCAGATGGTTGTAGTCGGAAAACGGCGTCTTGAATTCCAGCGAGGCGAGGCCGCGGGTGAGGAGATAGCCGAAGATCCATCCGAGCGCCGCGCCGACGAACCCGACCAGCAGCGCCTCGAAGATGAAGATGGCCCGGATCGTGGGGTCGCGAAAGCCGAGCGACTTCAGGATCGCGATGTCGCGCGTCTTCTCATGCGTGATGGTGGAGATGATGTTGTAGGTGCCGAAGCTCGCCACCAGCAGGATGGCGCCGACGATGGTGTACATCAGCACATTCCGCACCGTGATGGCCGAGAGCAGGTCTTCCTGCGCTTCCTGCCACGAGATCGACCGGTATCCGGTCTGTTCACCGATGCGTTCGCTGATCAGGCGCGCCTCCATCGGGTCCCGCGTGCGGACCCGGATTTCGTTCACGACGCCGGTCTGCTTTTCAAGAATCTGCGCGGTCTTGAGCAGGACATAGCCGGTCGTTTCGTCCGTCATCCGGAAACCCGAATGGAACGTGCCCACCACGGTGGCGCTCATGTTGACGCCCCCGGCGGAGGCAAGCGTGA